>JBBQIC010000022.1:0-19869 GCA_038324555.1 Chloroflexia bacterium | reverse complement strand
ATGGCGTTGGGCGTGAACCGAAACCTGCTCGCAGAGGACCCCACCACCTACCGGCTGCCGGGCCACCAACCCGTGTACTCACCCCCTCAACGCGCCCAGGTAGAGCGTCTGCGTCGCGCCTACGCCGAAACGCCCTATTCTCCCCCGTCGCCCGAAGAGCTTGGCGTGGAGCCTGAAGTAGTCGCTGCCCTCGTCGAAGCGGGTGAATTGGTGAAAGTAACCGAAACCCTCTACTACACACGTCGCGCATACGACGACATGAGCGCGCGCATACTCCAGGTGGTGGATGCCAAAGGGGAAATCAACGTAGCCGCTATGCGCGACATCTTCGGAACGACCCGCAAGTACGCCATCCCGCTACTAGAGCATTTAGACGAGCAGAAGGTCACGCGGCGTGTGGGGGACGTGAGGGTTAGGTGGTAGCAAGCCTACGCAATTGGAGGATTTCGCGCTGTTCCTTCTGGGAATCACTTGAACTCATTGAGCCATAGAATCTGGTTCTTCAATTCCTCAGCCGAAGTTGAATTCAGCAACTGAAGCAACCGATATTGCAACACGCTTATGCGCTCCTCGGTTGAGAAAATAATCCCCCAATGCTCCTCACCGTTCGCTAGATACTCCAAGTGCAGCTGGGTAAAGTCGTTAACATTGAAGGTAACAATTGCTCGGTGTTCGGAAGCAGCGAGCGCCAATTGCGCACTATCTGTTCCTGACAGCATTCCAGCTTCTTGTGTAGAAATTACGTCAAACCCACGCTCGCGCAGTTCGGTGGCCAGGCGTGGTGAAAGGTGCTCGTTCAAATGTAGGCGTGGTGGTTTAGGCAATAGATTGGTTGTGGTGTTCTTTCCAGTACTCGTAGCTATTCTGGTGACGTATTCGATCTATCTCTTTCTTGTTATCGTGATAATACGCCAACGCACTAAATATTTGGGCGGGAGTTAAATAATCCCACTCTGCAAGAATATCTTCGACTGACATGTCCACCGTATAGTAATAGCCAACCAGATGCCAGACTGCGATACGGGTTCCCTCAATAACAGCCTCTCCACCACAAACGCCATCAACTTTCACAATGTGTGGATATGCCGTTGGCTGTATAGTTGCACTTTTTACCGTCATGATAAAGGACCTCGCCTTCTATTTTAGCCCATTGCTTGAGTATCTGCCTACGCTCCTACTGCTTCATCAAGAGCTTCTGCGGCCCAGGTCGCAACGTCCTTGCCCGATTTCTCGGCGGCCATGACGATACGGCGGTGGCGCTCTGGGGAGAGGCGCAGCGTAATCCTGCCAGAGAAAGGCATCTCCGGCTCTTGACTACGTTCGGCGCAGAAAGCCAGGTAGTCCTCTACCGACTCCTCAAACTCCTGGCGCAACTCCTCGACCGACCTGCCCTGGAAAGTGATCACGTCGCGGGTATTTACGACCTCACCGTGAAAAAGATCGGCCTGCTCATCGAACTCAACGTGGGCCAGGTAACCTTTGTATTCCATTTAAGGTTCAACTCCTGCTTCTATCAGAAAACGACGCATAGACATGACCGTGCCCTTGTCAGCTTCCTTGCGAGGATGGGGGCGGTGAAATACAGCGCGTATACCATGAAGCGCGATGCGCACTCTCGAGCCGCTCCCTTCGCTGATCTCTGCTCCCAGGGCTACGAGTAACGCCTCGATATCTGTCCAGTTTATATTAGCACGGACGGGGTCGGTGAAGATACCCTCCAAGGTCCGGTGGTGCTTTGGCTTCATGATCCTTTCATGCTGGTCTCATAAATCCTCGATGCCAAGATGCCGCAGAGCGCCAAAGTCGTCTCTTTAGACAATTATATCACCTTTTCCCACCATCCAGCGTATATTCCGCCGGAGCAAAGAACACCAGAATCGCCAAGTCCTCCCCAATATCATAGAAGCGATGCTCAACTCCCGCCCCAATATAAACCACCGAGCCATCCTCCACCGGATAGTCCTCCTCCCCCACTTTGATTGACCCGCGTCCGCTCACCACATAGTAAACTTCGTCTTCGGTGTGCGGCTTCTGCGGGTCAACGCCGCCCGCAGGTAGCGCGTAAAGCCCCATGCTGAGGGACGGTACACGCAAAAATTCCAGGTAAGCGCGTTGGGTCTCCTCGCGCGCTTTCAATAATTCGGCAAGCTTGAAGGTCCTGCCCGCGATTGCGTCTCCAGTAACGTCTGATGGGTTCACGCTGCCTCCTTATTATCCTTAACAGCAGCCGAAGCGCCTGCCTCAGCAACTACGTCTTTGCGCATTCGTGCGCTCGTGATAATAGCCACCGCCCCCACGATGATCGCCGCCGCTATCATCGTGCGTGCCGTCAAAGGTTCCCCGGCGAACGCCCAGCCGAGCGCTACTGCCACGACCGGGTTCACGTAGGCGTATGTGCCAACGCGGGCGGGCGCGGCCACCTTCAACAGCCACACATAGGCGCTGAAAGCGACCAACGACCCAAATACTATCAGGTAAAGCAGAGCAGACGCCGAGGCAAACGAAATTCCAGCAGGGTTGAAGTTCGCCCACTCGCCCGTCGCCAGGCTCGCCAGAGTGAGGAGCGCGCCACCGGCAAGCATCTCCATCGCCGTAGACAGCAGACCCGACGATGGCAGCCCGACGAAGCGCGAGAACACCGAACCGGTAGCCCAGCAGAGCGACCCAACCATTACCACAGCCGCTCCAAGCGGGTCTATCTGCCCGCCGCCTGCTAACTCTCCTGGCCCAACGAGCACGGCCATGCCCGCGAGGCCCAGCAACAGACCCGAAACTACTCTCCTCGTGGGACGCGGGCCGCCTGGACGCGCCCAATCTACGAGCACCATCCAAAGTGGCACCATTGCGACCAGCAGCGCCGTAAGGCCCGACGGCACCCTCTGCTCGGCCCATGAGACCCCGCCGTTGCCCCCAAGCAACAGCAGCCCACCTACAATCGCGGCCCCTCGCCAGTTGATAGCGGTGGGTCGGGGCGTGCCGCTCAACCGCATCCAAGCGTAAAGTACCCCTCCGGCCAGCAAGAAGCGCACTCCCGCCATGATGAACGGCGGCATCGTCTCGATGGCATACCGAATAGCCAGGTACGTTGATCCCCAGATGATATAGACAGCCGCGAAAGCCAGGATCAAACCAAGACGCGGCGAGATATTCTTAGTCATCGTTTGCTCCGACGTTTACAGTCTCTAACGGTAACTGCGCTGTCTCTTTCAAGGTTGCGAGCGCAATAGTCGTCCGTGTGGAGATAATCGAGTCTATAGCGCCAAACCTTTCGCGCAGCACCCGCCCAAGCGCCTCGGTGTCGGCCACGCGCACCTTCACAAGATAGCAGTCCTCACCTGCCACCTGGTGTACTTCCTGCACTTCAGGGACCTGAGCCAGCACTTTGCCCGTATCCATCGAGCCTACCTTCTCTGCCGCCCGCACGAAGATAAAAGCGAGCATCCCCAGACCAACCGGCGCGGGGTTAATCCTCGCCTCGTATCCGCAGATGACCCCCCGCGATTCCAGCTTGCGTATACGCTCGAATATGGCCGATGGAGCCATACCGATCTGCCGCGCAATCTCCGCGTTGGACATCCTGGCGTTGCTGCGAATAATCATCAGTATTTCTCGATCAATTTCGTCAATCATAAACAATTCCCCCTACATTTCCGATTATACTTCGGTTTATGAGCCATGTCAACGATATTAAGTGAGTACATTAATTCACAAATTACGCGCAGTTGTAATGATCTTGCAACTCATAACACTTGCGTGCATTTTGCTTCGGATCTCATGTTACGCACTCTATCGAAGGAACGAAGCTACTAACCCTTGTCATTCTGAACGCAGTGAAGAATCTCGTCGTTTACCCTTATGTTGGAGAACGGTTTGTGCCCAAGCATCCACGCCTGTGACGAGATTCTTCACTGCGTTCAGAATGACAAGGGTTAGTGGGTTCGCTCCCCTCTTTATCTTCGGCCTTGTGCCAGATATATCTCTACGGTTGCGTAACGTGAGTTCAGGTGTTAAAATAGCTATGGCTCTAACGGCCAGCGTAACAACACTATAAGGATAGGATTTTGCTATATATGATAAACGTCTACAAGGTAACACGCTCCCGCGCCCTGGCGCTATCCGCAATTGCCGCCCTTACCTTGACAAGCGTAGGTGCGCACCCCCAACCCCTTATTGCCCAGGCAGCGCCCCCATCTCAACCAAGTTCGATGCCTTTCGCCGACTCTGCGTTTGAGAGGCTGTGGATGCGCAACGACCAGCCCGTAGCCTCTCAGGCCGTCGCCCGGTCGTGGACGTGGGGACCCGCGCCGCTGTCTTCCGGCCTGGAACCTTACGCCGATGCGCCCGATGGTTCAGGAATGCGCCTGGTGCAGTACTTTGACAAGAGTCGCATGGAGATAAACAACCCCAGGTCCTCGCCCGACGACAAGTGGTTCGTTACCAATGGGCTGCTCACGGTTGAGCTAATCTCGGGGCAGATGCAGGTAGGCAACTCAAAGTTTGAGACGCACGCTCCCGCCACTATACCCATTGCCTCGGACGCCGACGACGCAAACGCGCCCACTTACGCCACTTTCGGCAGCGTGTCCAATACTCCCGCGGGCGACAAGCGCCAGCCGGATAACAGCGACAAGTACGCGACGGGGCGCATAAACAAAGAGGGCGCTGTTACAGACGATGCGTCTAAGGCCGGGATGCCAGAAGCGAAGATAATCTACTACGAGACCGTCACGGGGCATAACGTCCCCCTCGTCTTCTGGAACTTCCTCAACAATTCTGCTACCGTGCGCACGGGCCGGGTGACCGCCGATAAGCTGCTCCTCGATCCCTGGGTCTTCGCTATGGGTCTACCTATTTCCGACGCTTACTGGTCCACCGTAAAGGTTGACGGCAAGCAGCAGGACGTGTTGGTGCAGGCTTTCGAGCGCCGTGTACTGACCTACGTGCCGGGCCTGCCCAAGCAGTGGCAGGTGCAGATGGGCAATATTGGGCAGCACTACTTCCAATGGCGCTACGGCAGCGGCAAAGGCGAAGGGCCGCGCAAGCAGATCGCTACCGCTCCCGGATTGCCCGTGCGCTTTACCATCCCCGCGCTTGGGGTGAGCGCGCACACAGAGCATGTAGGCGTGGACAAAGACAACAACATGGACATACCCAAGGATGTAAATGACGTGGGCTGGTTCAAGTTTGGTACTATACCAGGCAACCCCGGCAACGCGGCGATTGACGGCCACCTCGACTGGTATGGCATCCCGCAGGCGATATTCTACTACATCGGAACCCTCAAACCCGGCGACCGCGTGTACATGCGCGACGACAAGGGGCGAGATAGAGCTTTTGTGGTCACCAGGCAGGGCGTGTGCAACTGGCAAAATTGCCCTTTACAAGAGATATTCGGCCCGACGACGGGCGTGCATCTCAACCTGATAACGTGCAACGGCGTCTTCAGCCACAGCGCAGGGCAATACGACAAACGTCTCGTGGTCTACACCGAAGCTGTCCAATAGGGTTCAAGGGTTCAAAGGCGGCGCTCCCTCCAACCCAAAATTGACTTTCAAGAGATTGAAGTCGGTTATGTTCACCATTTGGTCTCCATTGAAGTCTGCCCTGTCATCATAGCCTGGATCGCCTACACTCTTGCCGAACGTTACCTTCAATATGTTGAAGTCAGGAGCGTTTACGAAGTTGTCGTTGTTGGCGTCCCCTGCTCTCATCATGCCTATCTCTACCTGGGTGGTCTGGCTCCCAGTGAGCGTAACCGTGCCGGAGTTAGCCAGGTACTTGGGACCTTTCACCCGCCAGTTGTACGTGCCGTTTGCCAATCCCCCAACAGAAACTGTGAAAAAGCCGCTCGCGTCGGTCGTTTGTTGAGGGTAGTTGATTTCGTTGCTGCCCAATTTGAGGGTGAGGGTGATTGGCGACTGCTGTAGAGTGTTTGGTTGAGTTGGCCGACCTTGCCACATGGCGTGGCCTACAATCGCGTCTGTACCAGTAGGTGTGGGTGTGGGAGTTGGGGAGGGTGTGGGAGTTGGAGAGGATACCGCACATGGGTCTGCATAATGCTCTATCAGCGTTTGCCAGGGCGTACCATTGCCGCTCCAATAATATCCCACAGCCCACACGTCATGAGCGGACAAAGCTGCCACGCTTTCTAGCACGTTGATGAATCTTCCTGGATTTGGACTTGGCACAATGGACCACTGCACTCCGTCCCAATGCAATACCTGCGTTCTGCCTCCTGTGTAATAGCCAACCGCCCATATGTCGTCGGCTGCAACAGCATCTACGCTAAATAAGATGGCACCTTGGTCTACTCCGCCAGGGCTAGGGACCACGGTCCACTGTGTGCCGTCCCAATGCAGGGCTAGCGTTACCTCGGCACTATTACTCCCCCCGTAGTAACCCACTGCCCACACGTCGTTGGCTGATACCGCTACTACTCCATAGAGGATGTTGTCTCGGTCTGGATCACCGGCATTGGGGCTTGGCACGATGGACCACTGCACCCCGTCCCAATGCTCCACCAATGTGTAATTAGCTCCATCCGGGGAATAACTTCCCACAGCCCACACGTCATTGGATGAAACTGCCGCCATATTCCATAGGTCATTCCAGTATTGCCCAGGGCTAGGGCTTGGCACGATGGACCACTGCACCCCGTCCCAATGCTCGGTCAGGGTATGATGGAACCAATCGCTAACATAATAGCCCACAGCCCAAATATCGTTAGCCGAGACCACCGTCAACCGCCTCAGTGCATTGTACATGTTTGGTCCGACATTGGGGCTTGGCACAACGCTCCAGTGTGCTCCATCCCAATGCTCTACCAGCGTTTGGGCAAGCCCGGAAACTTCAAAGTAATAACCAACCGCCCACACATCGTTAGCTGACACTGCTGCTACGCCATTAAGTAGGTTAGTGGAAGTGCTGGGGTTGGGGCTTGGCACTATCTTCCACCGAGTACCATCCCAGTGCTGTATCATGGACAGACCTACCTGTTGTGATAGGTCATAAATACCTACAGCCCACACATCGTTAGCCGAAACGGGAGCTACCCCAAAAAGATAGTTGACTGACGGACTAGGGTTGTGGCTGTCAATGACGTTCCATGCGAGGCCACAAGGCAGGGGTGTTGACGTTGGTGTAATGGTCGGTGTTGTGGTAACCACAGGGTGTGCATAAGCATCGGATGCCAAGATAGCAGGTCCCAAGCCAGAGTTAGACGAATTAGATGAACCTGGCGCCTGCGCGATGTCAAACAAGAGAAGAGCCAGCATAGCAACTATTATGCTTGCCTGCATACGAAGCATACGACGTACACGCAATACGCCAGGGCCAGAAAGATAGCTGGTGGGAAGCTTTTGATAGTTCATGAGGTTGCCTCCTCTAGAATATTGTCGCTTCAAGACAGGTGTTAGGGAATAGGGACAGGTAGGGGCGACCCTTGTGGTCTTATGGCCGCCCTGCCGGGAGAGACGCCCAGGCGGGAGGGCGACCACAAGGGTCGCCCCTACCTTATTTCCTGATACCTCGACTACGGATGGCGAGCGTTAGCTGGATGGCTATACACCATAGACAAGGTCTGCTTCAGCCCGCTACTCGTGTCTGTGGAGTAGCCCACTGACCAGGCGTCGTAACCTCCCACTACCGAGCCGCCAGGAGTGGACGACGCTCCATACAGCTTGTTGATGCCCGTGCCTCGATTGGGGCTGGACACGATGCTCCATGATGTGCCGTCCCAGTACTCCGTCAAGGTGCCGGTCGTGCCATTAGGTGCTGGGTACCCATAGCCTGCCGTCCACACGGCGCTGTGCTCCACAGGCGCTACCGCCCACAGAACGCTGGTACCCGTCCGGTTGGCGCTGGGTATGTAATTCCATACCGAGCCATTCCAATGTTCCGTAAGGGTGCCGTAGTGCAGGCCCGTATCGATGAAGAAGCCTGCTGTCCATACGTCGTTCGAGGCTATCGCCCCTATCTTGTACAGGTTTGGCGCTCTGCCTGGGCTGGGGCCATCATATCTGGTCCAACTCGTGCCATTCCATTTCAAAAGCAGTTCCTTATGAATGCCGGAGCTATCATTGTAGATACCCGAAGCCCATACATCACTGGAGGTAATGGCGGTTACTCCGGTGAGCGAGTTGAGGGTGCTGCTGGGGTCGGGGCCGCTCGTTGCCCCATTCCCGTCCACGATCAAAGTTCTGACAATTCCGTTGGCGTCGGCGTAGCTGCCCACAGCCCATAGGGAAGTGCCTACCACAGCCACAGAATTGAGGTCATTATTGTAGTTGCCGATGTTGGGGCTGGGCACATAATTCCAACTCACGCCGTCCCAGTGCATGGTAAGTGTCCTGTCGGGGCCGCTGCTGGTGGAATAACTGCCCACCGCCCACATGTTATTGATTGAAGTGGCAGCCACACCGTACAGGCTGCTGCTGTAGGTGCCGGAGGCGAGAGTCGCTGGGTATGTAGTCCAGACGGAGCCATCATAGCGCATGATGAGGACACTTTTGACCCCACTGGACACCGAATAGCCCACTGCCCAAACGTTGTTGTTGCTGATAACAGTCACTTCCTGAAGGTAGTTGTCGGCGTTGGCAATGTTGGGCGTGTCAACAATGGTCCAGGTATCGCTGGGAAAGCTTGCAAAAGCCACACCAGTATGAGCATTGCCTGGGGCTGGGATTAGGCCAAGCATCGCGTTCATGAAGACTAAGCCGATAACGGCTAACATTCTGAAGTATTTCCTGAAGTACTTCATCGTTTTATCCTTATCCTTTCACCCATACGGGTATATGGGCATGGCATATCAGCTGTAACTAAAAACGCTTATCCTCACATACCATAGGTAGGTAGCAGATCACCTCCTTCGCTCACAAGACCGCGCTTTCCTACGCCAACGCATGGTCGGCATACAATAAAGCCCCCACTTAGTCAGACATTATACACTCAATTTGCAAAAAAGTATAGCGCCAGATTCGCCCAATAACAAAAACACCCAACAACCGAAGGCTATCAAGTGTTTTTCCACCCTATTGACTCCTGGGGTATACTGAGAGTGTAAGCAGACGTAGGCTTGGGGGACTGCTCCGTGCCTGCCCTTGTATAGCCAGAGAGTGCGGTGGATTATGGAAGTTGAGCGGGATGCCCCTCTTTATGAACAAACCTTTGCGGTCGTGGACGTGGAAACTACCGGGTTGTCGGCCCGTATGGGGGACCGTATCTGCGAGCTTGCGGTGGTCGTTGCCAGGGGCGGTCAAATAGTAGACCAACTGCAAACGCTAGTCAATCCACAGAAGCCGATATCAAGGGGTGCTGCGGCGGTCAACGGCATCACTGACGGTATGGTCTCCAAGGCTCCGATTTTCCGCAGCGTGGCTAAAGACCTGATAGAGACGCTCGATGGAGCCATCCTCGTCGCCCACAACGCCAACTTCGATATGGCCTTTCTCTCGTCTGAATTGCGGGCGGTGGGCTATGACCCTCCCAGCAATCCCGTAGTTGACACATTGGCGCTTGCCAGGCGATGCTATTCCTTCCCCTCAAACAAGCTGGGTGATGTGGCGCATTCGCTGGGCATAAAGACCCATGGCCTGCATCGCGCCCTCGCCGACGCCACAGTTACCTGGCTCGTCCTGAAGCGCTTTCTATGGGACCTGCAAGCGCAGGGTGTGTCCACCCTCACCCAACTCATCAAGTTGCAAGGCTCTCTTACACCTCTGGCGGGCTGGCATATGACCCCACCTCTGCTAGAGTGGGACGGCGGCGAGTTCTGCCCCATACAGGGCCTCCCTCCCGACATCGAACAGGCTGTGCGCACTCAGTCCGCGTTGCTTATAAGATACATAGGGAGCGACGGAAAGCAGAGCGAGCGCGTAGTCCAACCCCGCAAAATCACCTTGCGCGAGCAAGCCACCTACCTTGTAGCCTACTGCCACCTAAAGCAAGAAGAGCGCACCTTCCGACTCGACAGAATCAAGGTGCTCAGTGTAGGGGTAGGGTGAGGGAATAGGGTGAGGGAATAGGGTGGGGGAATAGGATAAGAACTACTCCCTCACCCTATTCCCTACTCCCTATCTAACCGGCCCCGCCCCGCAGATGCCGAAGTTGTTCTTTTGCAGGTTGAAGTCAACTACACTGATGCTGGTATCCCCGTTGAAATCAGCGCGGGCGTCGTAGCCCGGATCGCCCACCGACTTACCGAAGGTGTTCTTCAGTAGACTGAAGTCCTGTACATTCACGCAGTTATCATTATTCGCGTCGCCCGTAAGCAGCAGACCCATCTCAACAGCATTTGTGCCGTTTGCCAGAGCCGCGTTACCCGCGTTCGCCAGCGTCTGAGGGTTTTTGACGCGGTAGTCGTACGCACCTGGGCCAGGGGCTGTGACCGTAAAGTAACCGCTTGCGTCGGTGGTGGCGCTGTAGTTACTCTCTGGACCTCCACCCGATAATTTCAACGTAAGGGTAATCGGCACGCTCTGGCGCGGATTGGGCTGCGCGGGCCTGCCCTGTATAGTCACATGTCCAACTATCACCACTACGCTGGTAGGGCTGCTTGTGGGCGGTAGGGGCGTGTTGGTAGGAGTATTAGTGGGAATATCGGTAGGCGTGCTGGTGAAGGTGCTAGTGGGTGTAAACGTGCGAGTGTTCGTGGGCGAGTTGGTCCTTGTGGGCGTAAAGGTATTCGTCGGTGGCGCGGACGTGGGGGTACTAGTAGCGCTGCCGGTGGGCGCTGGCGTGCCGCACGGTGGTAGCGTGAACGTGATTTGCAGGCCGGAGGAGAGGCTGCCGGTATTGCACTCGAACTGTGCAAACTGACTGCCTGTGTCGCGCTGCACGCCGACCGTTGCGCTCGTCCCGCTCTGGTCTATAATCCCATATACAATGTCGAACCTGCTCTGTCCCTCGTACAGCCTTATCTCGAAGTTAGCTTGCTGTGCGGGGTTGCTGAAGTAAACGGCGCGCCATTCTATATTGAATATCCGATTGGGGACGGCTCCGCTCACCGACGTGAAGACACCACAGCCTCCTGTGCAGGTGAGGGTGGAGGTAGTCTCCAGGTCGTCCCAATTAGCTGCGATGGCGTTATTGAGAGTAGTGGTGGGTAAACAAGCGTTAGAGAAGGCGGTCGTAGAACCTGTGAACTGTAGAGTGCCATTTGAGTTGACGCTGGCGGCGCTGAACGACTGCCCGTACAGGCTGTAAGCGAACGGCAGATTGATGGTAGTCGCTGCGTCATCACCGTGATTACCAATGTCGGTTGTGCCCGGCGCTATGGAAGCGCCCGTTGAAGTCGTGAAGCCGTAGTTGGTGCAGACGGTGGGCGTGGGCGTGAAAGTATTGGTGGGTATCGGCGTGTTAGTTACCGTGAATGTGTTGGTGGGCGTGCGGGTAGACGTAGCCGTCGGTGGTGTGCCGGTGAACGTAGGTGTAGCTGTGCCTGCGGGCGGAAGTACGTCCAGGAAGGCCGCCGTGAACTCACCCCAGCTATGCAGACCGCTGTAGTCGTTCACGCCGCGACCGCGCACAAAGATGACGTGGCGACCAGGCACGAGTCCGGTGGTGTCAATGCTCGCTGATACTGCAACTGTCTGCGAGCTGAAGCTGCCTGACATGGCTTGAGGTATGCCGCCCGCCCAGGGAGGGGTGTCTATATAATATTCGGCGTCCGCTACGTTTTGGGCGTAGCTGTTGGCTGTCCATGCGTAGTTGATATTGCCGGTCAGCGACGATGGCGTACCCTGGGTGACGGTCATCGGGCTTGCAGCTACCGAGTTGGCGTCCGGCCCGCGAGTCGTCAAATAAGGCGAGCGTGCGATCTTGGCCTGATAGATAAGCGGTCCCTGGTTGCGGGGCCAGATCGTGGAGTCGATTGTCGAATACGTCGGATAGAAGCTGCTGCCTTCGATTTCGGTCGTGAATGCGGGCGCGCCTAACTCTCCGTAGCCCCAGTCCGCCGAGTCGCCGTCCACCGCGTAGAGGCAGTTTGGCGGTTGGCACGACTGGTAGCCGTTGCCTGCTGGCGCCGCGTTGGTCGCGCTCAAGTGCGCTCCCATATTCGCCAGGTCGGGGCCATTGGGTGGCGCGGCAGTGGTCCAGCCCCACGGGTAAAGATTGAGGCTGGCGTTTGAGTGCATACCCTGGATAACGCCCGTAGCTGTGATGGGCGCAGCATCGCCGTCATTTGGGCCGCGCTGGTCCGGTATGAGGTTGCGTATCTGCGCCGTCACGTACTGCGTCTCCGGGTCAGAAGCCGCCGACGGGCCATGATACGTCTGGTCGCAAGGCGCGGTGCTGGAACCTCCGCAGCAGTTCCATTTGAAGGGGTAATTGCGGTTGTTGTCGGTGCCGAACTGGACGCTTGAACTCGGCGGGTAGCTGGTGCAGCCGTTGGTGTTGTTGGCGTTCTTGCGCTGTGAGAACGGACTGCTGCCTCCCGCTTCGACGATGTGATGGCCGTCGGGGTTCAGCATGGGCATCACCCAGATGTCGTTCCAGTCCACCAGCCAGTGAGCATCGGGGTTCGCGGCATAGCCGTCGAGCAGCCAGGCGATATAACGCATGGCTATTTCGGGCGTAGCTATCTCGCGGGAGTGGATGCCTGTGTCATACCAGAATACCGGCTTGGGCCCCGCTATAGACTGGTTGGTGATGTGCATGGCCCACATGTCGTAACCGTTGTTAGCGTTGGGCTGCGTGCAGGAGCCTGGGTGGTCCTTGCACCATGAGTTGCCCACGTCTACCTTCACGGCAAGTCCGGGGTAGTTCGCCACGTACTGATCGAGGAACGCCTGCATCTCTTCGACGGTCCTATAGCCGCCATCGAACGTGGTGGGGCTGCTGTGGTGGCCGAACAAGACGTTCGGGTGGTTGGCCTCGTAGGTTGTCTTGTCGTCAATCTCGATGCGCAAGCCCCGCCTGAGCAAGCTGGCGTATAGATCGTTGTCCGCCCACACCGTCAGGTAGCCGTCTTTTGTGCTTACTTCTTCGGCGCTTAGTTCGGTGGCGAGGCTGTCGCGTTCGGCGTTGTTTCTGAAATAGACCTTCAGGACGAGGACTTTGTTTTGTGGCGTAACGCCGGAGCCTACGCCGCTCGACCTGGCAGCGTCCGCCTTATATGACCCCGGTTGGTTGCTGACTGCCAGGCTCAAGGCCAACAGCCCCAGCAATACGACGGCCAATGTCCTGTTTAGCATCCTCTTTTTGTGCATCCCAAATCCTCCTTGATTATCTCTCTTATTATTCCGGTTCCTAATTATCCCTCACCTGATGGGGCCTGCCCCACAGATACCGAAGTTATTCTTTTGCAGGCCAAAGTCGGTAACGCTTATCACGTTATCCCCGTTGAAGTCGGCACGCGCATCGTACCCTGGGTCGCCCACCGACTTACCGAAAGTGTTCTTCAATACGCTGAAATCCTGCACGTTGACGCAGTTGTCGTTATTCGCGTCGCCCGCAAGCAGAGTCCCAACCTCCACATTGTTCGTGCCGCTTGCTAGCGTATCGCTACCCGCGTTCGCCAACGTCTGCGGGTTCTTGACGCGGTAGTTGTACACGCCTGGGCCGGGCGCCGTAACCGTAAAGTAGCCGCTTGCATCGGTTGTCGTGCTGTAGTTGTAATCGGGTCCGCCCTCGGTCAGCCGCAGTGTGAAGGTGACGGGCACGCTCCAGCGCGGGTCGGGAGGGACGGGTCTGCCTTGCAGCCCTATGTGTCCACTCAGTTCGACAGCTACATCGGTAGGAGTGTTAGTCGGTGTGTTAGTGCGCGTCGCGGCAGGAGTGCTTGTGGCGGCTATAGGCGTAAACGTGACGGTTGGGGTGCGCGTGGACGTGCGCGTGCGTGTTGGCGTGCCTGTAACGGTGGCTATCGGTGTCCCCGTTGGCCCAGCCCCATTGACCGCTGCCAGGGCGTCAACCCGACCATAGCCGAACGAGCTATTCGGTATCTGGCTGCTTGGCGTGCCTCCGCAGCTTTGCGCCGGGCTGACTATCACGCCCGGATTGGCGGTGTTTTCGAGCAGATTCTTGGTCTCGGTGATCATCCTGGATAGCTCAGGGTGCGCCGACCAGAGTAGAGCCACCACACCCACGACGTGCGGCCCCGCCATTGAGGTGCCCGACAGGTTAGCATAAGAAATATCGCTACTTACATACGAAGAGCGGACGTTCACGCCCGGCGCTGAAATATCAGGCTTGCGGCGGTTGGAACCATCTACCGTCACGGGGCCGCGACTGCTGAACGACGCCAGCGTGTCTGCGCTGTCTATCGCGCCCGTCGAAAATGCCGCCGCGTAGAGTGAGGGTGGGTCCGTTACCGATGCGCAGCCAGGGCCTGAATTGCCCGCCGACGCTTCGACGAAGATGCCCGATGCCTGGGTGTTCTCCACGATGGTTTGCAACGTAGTAGCAGCGCAACCCTCACTCGTGGGACAACCCCAACTATCATTCATGACATGCGGACGGAGAGCAGGGTTGGGATTGTTCCCGCTCAGGTCGGTGGGCGCGATAAAGAACTGAAAACACTCGGTATAGGTGGCGGGTGTGCCGTTGCCCTGGTCCATGTTGCGGCAGCCTATCCATTTCGCCCCCGGAGCCACACCTACCTGGTTGCCCGCGCCGTCGTCGCCTACCGTCGTGCCCGTTGTGTGCGTGCCATGTCCGTGGTCGTCGCAAGGGGCCTGGTTATCCGCCCCGCACGAGCCACCGCCCGAATGTATGGCGTCCCACCAGTTATAGTTGTGGTCGGCTGTTGTGCCGTCCCACCCCCTATAGTGGGGTTTGATGGCGTTGTGCGTCCACCTCATGCCCGTATCCTGGTTGGCTATCACGATGCCCTGCCCCGTGAAGCCCATCGCCCACACCTGCGGCGCGTTGACGTTCTGCACGCCCCACTCTACGGACGATGGACGATAGACGATAGACGATGATCCACCGGCGCTATCGTCCATCGTCCATCGTACATCGTCTATGCCTTTGAACGCACGGTTCGACTCGATAGCGCGCACATCGCTGCGCGCCGCAAGCGTATCAACGAGCGAGCGGTTGCCGCTCACGACGAGCATATTCGCTGCCCAGTATGACTTGTAGCCGATACTCCTGGCGTCCAGGGCTGCCTTTATCGCCGACTGGGAACGGTCGGCGGTCGCGCGCAAGCTATTGTAAACAAACCACCCTCGTGCGTCCTGGTCGCGCATAGCGTAGGCTTTGGACACGTCAGCCTGCTCCGCCATGAGCACGATGAACTGCGTGCTCTTGCTATTAGCCGTATCATCTAACACCCTACGCTCAATTTTGCCTACATAGCGGCTCGAAGCGCTGCCCGAAACTCCGGCTGTAGCCTGGCTCTCGCCGCTTCCCAGCAAACCCAGGTATGCGGCGAGAGCCAGGCCAAACAAGGCTGCTATTCTGACGGTCTTTATCGCTTTTGCTTTTCCCACATGTACCTCTTAGAGCCTGTTTAAGACCTATAGGGGCGCTGCTTGCCGCGCCCTCGCCGCCCTGTTCGGACCAGGCAACTAAGCTAGTCTAAGCTTGCTCACCAGGGCGCGGCAAGCAGCGCCCCTATAGGTCTTAAACAGGTTCTTAGTAAAACCAGGGCAAGCTACATGTAGCTTGTCCTGGTTTTACTGCTATTTGATCGGGTCTGCGCCGCAGATGCCGAAGTTGTTCTTTTGCAGGTTGAAGTCAACCACGTTGACGGCGTTATCTCCATTGAAGTCGGCGCGGGGGTCGTAACCTGGATCGCCATTGGATTTGCCGAAAGTATTCTTCAATATGCTAAAGTCGGTGACGTTGACGCAGTTGTCGTTATTCGCGTCGCCCTCGGCAAGAGTGCCCATCTCCACAGTGTTGCCGCCCTGCACCAGGGTAACGTTTCCTGAATTAGCCAGGGTTTGCGGGTTCTTCGTGCGCCAACTGTAACTGCCCGGCAACACTCCCGTAACGGTGAAGTAACCGTTGTTGTCAGTGATCAGCCCCGTATACTCGCTCGTAGACCCATCAGATGTATGCAGGGTCAAAGTGACAGGCACACTCCATCGAGGGTCAGGCGGAGCGGGTCGGGCCTGCAATAGCACATGTCCCCGTACTATGGCTGTCGGTGTAGGCGTATTCGTGGCCGTGTCGGTGGGTATTGCCGTATTGGTCGGGACGGCTGTATTGGTTGGCGTGCTCGTAGGGACGGGCGTGTTAGTAAACGTGGGCGTGCCGGTCGGTGGTATGGTTGTCGGCGTCGCCGTCGGCGTAGTGCCGCCACCATAAGTGCCGTGCGTCACGTAAATATCTTCGCCTGTACCAGAACGAGTATCGGTCCACACGGCGTATACGTTGCCATGAGCGGCGGTGACGTTGATGTAATCTCCGGCGGCCAGGTTGTAACTGCTGGGTATGCCAATGGCCAAGTTGGTGGTAGCCGTGGTGATGCGCACTGCGCTGCTCCATGTGGCTCCGTCGTCGGTTGACTGGCTGTAGTAAATGTTGAAGATACTGGTGTTCGGATTCTCCCGGTCGTCATACCAGACGGCGTGGAATATGCCATTCTCGTCCGCTTCCACCCACGGCTCCACCTGGTATGTGCCTGCGACTCCAGAGGGGGCAAGCACAGCCGACGTGGCGCTCCACGAGGCTCCGCTGTTGGTGGACCTGGAATAACGGATAGTCGCAGCACCACCCGTGCCGTCGGCCCACATCACCACCATATCGCCGTTTCTACGGTCCACGCTGTTCGCTGGGATGGGAGAGAGCCTCCATATGCCGCAGCCCGAATTATCCGGCGGGCAATTAGGGCTGGTGACCGCAGAGATAGCCTGCTGGGCTCCAAAGCTCACGCCTCCGTTAGTAGAACGGCGATCTACCACGCTGCCGCCAGTGCTGCGATAAGTAACTATGACATCACCATTCGGGAGTACAACCGGCATAGGAAACTGATTGGCTGCGCCAAGATTTATGGAAGTAGACCACGTCAGCCCTCGGTCGGTGGACCTGTTGAAGTTGACGCTTGAACCCGGTATCATCCAGGCCACGTATATGTTGTGGTAGTACGGACTTAGCGGGTAGTTGTCTACCCAGGTCCACTCCTTATCGGAACTGCCACTGGTGCCCGGCAGGTGTACTCCCGTCGAGAAGGTTATTCCCCCATCCAGGGAGCGTGCTACCTGTATGCCGTCATTAGGGCCGCCACCATATGGAAGCGCGGTGACATAGCAGATTCCATCGTCGCTGAAGCTGACTATGGGGTCGCTGGAATTGGGGGAGGCAGGCGGAAGGAAGGGGAATATCTGGTTTATCCAAGTCACACCACCGTCGGTGGACGTGTATATCCATATCTGCTTGGTATTAGACCCGCCGCGCTCGTCTTTGGCTGCCGCCACCACATTGAGGACGTTCGTCGGATTGATGGATATGCTCGGCTCCTGCTGGGCAAGGTTGGGCGATTGGCTGTCAGTATTGGCCCGATAGTTCGGCCCGAAGTTGGGTATGTCGAGCGGATTGTACGGCGATGCAGGCCCCGTTCGCGGCGCAGGCCCACTCGAAGGCGGCGCCGACTCGCGCCGGACGCCTATCGCCTGCTCCAACGGCGCGAACAGGCTGGATCCGTTGCCGTGCAAAGGCGCGGCAGCATTGGCGGTGTGTACAGTCGCAGGTGAACCCAGTCCCCACAGGCCGAGTCCCCCCGATGCGGCAAGCAAAGCAGAAGCCGCCAGCCATTTACGTGCTCTATTCATTGTAATCATGTTGCTCCTCCTGAATGCGGGTAATACGCAAACCGAAAAAACCATGGTGATAAACGCACCAGGTTCCTAGCGCAAAGAGAGCCTGTGGAGGCTACAAAGCATATCGGCGTACAAGCGTGCTCCCCGTGATATTATAACTCTACCGTCCCGGCACTACATTTGTCAATAGATTCTTGCAAAGCGTTTACAATTTGTCTCCTTCCCCCTTCTTCCCGCCGCCAACGCCGCACCTGTTGACGACTGACGACTGATCACTATGGCCCGAACCCTGCTTGTATCGTATAATCAAAGGGTAAGGCGCTATTATCCACTCATATATATACGCTACTTATTAAGTAAGGACTTCAATTATGAGAGCATTTTGTAGGCCCAATATTCGATCCAGTCGTTTGCTGATAACGTTACTTCTGGTAACTTCGATGCTGGCGGGGGGCTGTAGCCTGAGCAATCTTCCCTCCGCGCGCCGCACCCCTACTGCCCCTGGTGCGGGCGTCGCCCAATCCGCTCAGGCGCTTTCTACTCCTACTGCGGCATCCGAGCCGGAGCCATTGGAGGCGCGGCTTACTCCCCTGGCCGGGCAGTCAGGGTCGGCTTCTGCTCCGAGGGCTACGGCCACCGACGCGCCCAGGTCAACCGCTCCAGTACAGGGCGGGGCCTGGCAAGTGCCCGCAGAGCAGCAGGCCGTCGTCAAAGTGGTGGAGCAAGTCAGCCCCGCTGTCGTGACCGTAGTGAACAAGCTGGATAGCTCGCAGAGCGGATTTGAAGGCGAAGCGCGCGGCTCAGGGGTTATCATAGACAACGACGGGCACATCATCACCAACAATCACGTCGTAGAGGGTGCGGCTGCGGGGGGCTTGAGCGTTATCTTCACGAATGGCGAGAATGTTCCCGTGACGCTTGTCGGCACCGATAACATAAGCGATTTGGCCGTACTCAAGGTAGATCGCCAGGTGTCCGCGATGGCTCCTCTGGGTCACTCGGATGCGCTCAAGGTTGGCGAGTCGGTGATAGCCATCGGTTCGGCGCTGGGAGACTTCAGGAATACCGTTACCGTTGGCGTAGTGAGCGGCCTGAACCGCACCCTCACGGGCGATAACGGCATCAATATGACCGACATGATCCAGACCGACGCCGCCATCAATCACGGTAACTCCGGCGGCCCCCTCCTCAACCTATCCGGCGAGGTAGTGGGTATCAACGCGGCGGTAGTTCGCAGTACCGGCAGCAGTGGGCTGACCGACGGCAGCGGCGACGTGGCAGAGGGTCTGGGCTTCGCTATCCCGGTGGATACGGTCAGGACCATCAGCGGCCAATTGATACGCATCGGCAAGGTGCCACGCCCCTACCTGGGGGTTGATACCCGTGCCATCAGCCCAATGCTCGCCTCCTACTACAATCTCAAAGACGAGAACGGCAACCTGCTCGACCACGGCGTGATCGTCAGGTCTGTGTACCAGGATAGCGCCGCCGACAAGGCGGGCCTCCGCCAGGGCGACGTAATAGTGTCAATAAATGGCAACACCATTGATGACAACCACCCCCTGGTCAACGTCCTTATGAACTTCCAACCGGGCGACCAGGTAGAACTCAGTATCATACGCAATGGCCGCACCAGCACCGTAAAAGCCACGCTGGGAACAAGGCCATAACAGCAAAAACAAAACAAAAATCACGGAGTGATTTTTGTTTTGTTTTTATAACTTCAGTTGATAGGAGGTGATAGCCATGTCCGATACAGACAAGCGCGCAGCAGTGCGCCTTACAAGCCTGGCCTCTTGTGCGGGTTGAGCTGCTAAGATGGGTCCTGGCGACCTGGCGCAAGTCTTGCGCCCCTTAGTGCCTCATTCGCACCCCAATCTAATAATCGGTCTTGCGCCCGGCGACGATGCCGCCGTCTATCTCCTCAACGAGAGGCAGGCGCTCGTCCAGACGCTCGACTTCTTCCCTCCGATAGTGGACGACCCGTACACCTTCGGTGCGGTAGCCGCCGCCAACTCTATGAGCGACGTATACGCGATGGGGGGCGAGGTTACGCTTGCCCTGAACATAGCGGCCTTCCCGACCGACCTGGATAAATCCATCCTGACGGCCATCTTGCAAGGCGGCGGCGACAAAGTGCGCGAAGCGGGCGGCGTCATAG
>JBBQIC010000021.1:0-19917 GCA_038324555.1 Chloroflexia bacterium | reverse complement strand
CGTGTCATTCTGAGCCGTAGCGAAGAATCACTCCGAGGTCGTAAGTGTTAGGGGATGGAGATAACGGTACTAACGCTGATCCCCAGACGGGTTGGTAAGGTGAGTGATTCTTCGCTGCGGCTCAGAATGACACGGCTCAGTTGGTCTGTTGACTTCAAGAAGTGGCGTAAGGCGAGTTAAAGTGTTCTTGAACGATATGGGATAGCGAATTTACGCGCCGGTACCTGCCACTTGAATTAGCTTTCCGTCACAATACCGCGACGTAGGCGTTACATTATGGTGTTACATTATGGTGAAGGCGCGATCTTCGAGCCTGCATCCGTTGGATACGTTTCGTATTATTAGCTTTTCTGAGGCGTGGAGGAGAAAATCAAATGGCAGGTCTTGCAAGCATTCTTTGGACGGTAATCGTAATTCTAGTAGTGCTCTGGGTGTTGGGGCTTGTGCTGCATATCGCGGGTGGTCTTATCCATCTGCTGCTGGTCGTCGCGGCCATCTTATTGATCTACAACCTGGTCACGAGCCGCAAGGCGGCCTAGGGTAAATAGGGTGAGGGAGTAGGGTGAGGGAATAGTTTTATTCCTACTCCCTCACCCTACTCCCTCACCCTACTCCCTCACCCTACTTGCCCGGCGGATTGTACACACCCAGCGCCTGTAGGAGCATCAGGGCTGCGATTGCCAGGGCTACCCAGCCGAAAATCAGCTTCAGTTGGGGGGTAGGAGTGCGGGGCACGAGCCAGGTCCCTACTCGTGCGCCCAGGAAGACAAAGAGGGCTGTCGGTACGGCGATCAGAGGGTTTATGTCGCCGTGGGCGTAACGCACGAAGGCGGCGCTGGTAGCTGTTACCCCGATCATAAAGTTGCTGGTGCCCGTCGCTACTTTGAGCGGCACCTTCATTAGCAGGTTCATCACAGGCATCTGCACGATGCCTCCTCCCACGCCAAGCAGTCCTGCGATTACCCCCGCAATCATACTGATGCCCATACCAGTGCGCACCTTTTGCGGGCGGTACGTCTCTGTCTCGCCGGACACCGGATCGTAATAGCTGCCATCGAGTTGGAAGTCGAGCCTGCTCTCTGCTACGCTGTCCCCTGGCTTGACTGTTCGCACCTCGCTCTTGCGGCTCCTGAGCATCGTTATAGCCGTGTAAGTTAGAATAACCGCGAACAGCCCGCTCAACACTTGCGACGGCAGTTGCGAAGCCAGCAGCGAAGCAGCGAGCGCGGCGGCTGTGGTAGAAATCAGCAGCACCAGCCCCAGCCTTATATTAGCGAGCCGGTCGCGCACGTATGTGGAGGCTCCCGCCGTCGAGGTTGCTACCACCGCGACGTTGCTGGTGCCTATGGCCGTTAGGTTGGGCAAATGAAAGATCAATATCAGCGCAGGCACCACGAACACACCGCCCCCCAGCCCCAACAAAGCGCCAAGCAGTCCTGCGCCAAAGCCCGTAATTGCCAGCCCCACGAAATAGAAGATGTCCATGCCGCCTATTCTATACAACCCGCGCAGTAGGCGCAAGGGCGACGGCCCGGCAGATAAAGGCGGGCAAACCGACGATAGACGATAGACGATGGACGATGGACGATAGACGATAGACGATGAGTGGCATGAGCTATCGTCCATCGTCCATCGTCCATCGTCTATAGTCTATCGTCGCAGATTTAGCTGCGGGGCCGTGCTAATCCTTCCTATAAGCCTGCACCCAGCCTAACAGTTTGCCCGGACAGGACGTGTGGTTACCCGCTCCGTGCAGTTCGCCGTGACCCCACACGCCTCGGCGGTCGGCGGGGATGTCGGGCCTGTGGTAGCAGAGCCAATCGAGCAGGGTCTTCAGACCCGCTAACTCGGCGGCGCGCGGGGTCTCGCCGGGGCCGAGGTCGCAGCAGATAGCCAGGCCGTTGTAGTTGGCGGCGCGGGCGTGCCAGGTAATCAGTTCTTCCGGTTGGGTGCGCCATATACGCCCATCGGCTGACACGCGATAGTGGTACATCAGTCCAAAACCCGACACCTTCGGCCCCGGTCCATCGTTCCAGTTCTTGTTTATATGGTAACGCGCCTGCGCAGTATACCTCTGCACAGGATTATATCCAGTGGCGTTTGCGGGCAGAGCGACCGCGTCGTAGTGAACAACGATATAGCGTATAGCAGACAACGGTCTTGTATGCCAGTTAGGGTCCTGCGGGTTCCTCGGAAGCTGCTCGATCACATCTGTTATATTGGGCATGGTATCTCCTCTCTAGGGTGAGGGAATAGGGTGAGGGAATAGGATAAGAACTATTCCCTCACCCTATTCCCTCACCCTATTCCCTAATTCCTCACCCCTTCCAACCGCGCCAGGGCTATGTCGCGGAAGAGGGCCAGGCCACAGTACCACTTGATGCGGGTGCGCCAGGCGTCTTTGGTCTCCAGCGCGCCGAGGGGTTGCACCTGTATGCCGCCATTGTCCAGGCCGCACACACCTGTCTGGAAGCCGAACTGCGCGGCGTAGATAGACGAGCAATCGTTGCTTGTGCCCTTCACTTCGTTATCTGCTATGCTGTCGTCCACTTCGCATGGGATGCCATCGTAGGTCAGCACGCGCCTGCCGAACGCATCGGTGCTTGTTTCGAGCACACTGCCGCTTGCTCTTCGCAGGCTGCTCAATTTCCGCCTCGTGCGCTTGGACATGAATAGCGCGTCGGGCATACCCGGCTTGATCATGTCCATAAGTTCGTCGAGGTGATCAAGCGCCAGCGTAGCGCCGTTCGCTCCTTTATTCATGGTGCGCGCCCCGGCAGTCAGCTTCTTCACTCCGTCGAAGGCGTTGGCGTTCACGGCAGTGTCGCCATTGAAGAAGGTGTTGTTGAACGTCTGGGCGAGCGCCTTAGCCTTCGCAGCCACGACCAGGGCGCGCAGGTCGTTGGGGTCCGAGTAGGTCTGCTGTAAGAAGGCGTCAACATCCGCGTCGCCACCCAGAATAGCAAGTTTGGCGGTCTTCTCCGCCACCGACAACGCCGACTCGACCCAGGTCGCGCCGACCGCGTAGAAATCCACATCGCCCAGGGTCACTTCCTGTTCATACCGCAAGGTGTTGCCGTTCACTTCCACAAACGGCAGGTACCGCAGCACCGCCGACTCCTGTACCACCGTCTCGATAACGCCGCGCACCAACATGTCCTGCGTCAAACGAGCGGCATCCTGCAATGTCAAAGGCATAGTCCTTTTCCTCCATTCGCATCAAATAAGAAGTAAGAATTATGAATTATGAACCGGACAACTCATAATTCATAATTCTTACTTCATAATTTCCTAAGTCCCAACGCTATCTTTGCTTCCGGCTTGAGATTAGTCACAGCCATGTCTGCTGACGAGCGTGCTGGATTGCCGACGGGCACATGGGTCTCGTGCTGTTCTGCGATACGGCGGCTGATGGTTGCGTAGGCCTGCCTGGCAATTTCCGCCGAAGCGTCTACTTGCTCAATAGTGTTGCCCTGGACCATCTCGGACACAAGGCCCGGCCCCGATGCCACCAGATCGCGGTAGCGGCCCACCGCATGTGTCAGAGCCTGCCCTGAACTTGCTGAAGGGACGCTCTGGCCCTCGTTGTTCTCATCGGTCTGCTGTTCAGTGACTTCACTTTCTCCTCCCCCACCACCCGCATCATCTGGGATCAGTAATCTTATTCGTCTCATCTTCTCACCTCCTTTCTAATTCGAGTGCTGAGTGCTGAGTGCTGAGTTATTCTTATTCAACTCAGCACTCAGCACTCGACCCGCCGGGCGAGGTCTACCTTTGGACCGCTGTGAACTCGACCTGGACGAGCATCCCACCCTGTGGGTGGGCGTTATCATATGGCTCGATAGCCTGCTCGATGTAGGAAGTCATCCTGGCATCGTAGGCGGCGCCGTCCAGGTCTTGCAGTTCTAACTTGGTCAAGGGCAGGTAGTCCATCAAGTCCGTGCGCATATCGGCAGAAGTGCGCCCGTCATCAGGCGGCCCACCCTGCAAGCCGACCAACCCGTCTACCAGGGCCAACTCATATCGCCACTGCCGAACACCCCAATGGCCTGCTGACGGGTCTTCGGGCTTATCAGGGTCGAGTATCCAGGGCACCCACCCCCTATGCGGCCGCCCCGGCAGACCTGTCACCCCCGCCAGCCCCTTCCAGGCGAGCGCGAACCCAACCCACTCCCCACTGCGCACGCTCCCATCACTCAAGTAGATGTCGTAGTCGTTCATACTCACTCCGTTCGGTAGGGTGAGGGAATAGGGTGAGGGAGTAGGAATAAAGACTACTCCCTCACCCTATTCCCTCACCCTATTCTCTAGTCCACCTCCATCCCCCGACTAATCGCCGCCCTGCCCCTGGCTGTGACTTCGCGCTCTAGCTGTTCGGCGTAGCGTGCGGCTGTTTTGCCAGCTTTCGACGGCCTGCCTCGCTTCTCGTCCTGGCCTTCCAGCCACGCCCATGCTTCGGTGGCAGCCCACAACACCAGCAGACGCTCGTCGTCTTCGGGGCCTGTCCAATCGTCGCTTGGATCGAGTCTGTCCCAGGGCAGGAGCACGCGCATAATCAGGTGCGAAGCGCCTACTTCGTCGCCACTCGCGGGGTTGCCGAGGTAGATGACGCCACCCCACCGGCTCCAACTCTGGCGCTGGCCCGTCTGACTAGCCGAGCCGGTCGCGCCCGACGCCTCTTGCGGCAGTATCCTCCCAGGCGGGCACTCCACCTGCGTCACGCTAAACACGCCGGACGGCGCAGAGAAAGTGCGCTGTCCAGCCGCCACGTCCCTATAAGCGGCGGTCTGCATGGGCCACAGCTGACTGTACCACGTAACCGAATCGTTGAGCAGGTCATCCAGCAGCCCATCACTCCACACTTTATTAGCGCCCGCATCCCCAAGCTCTACACGCAGCCTGTCGCGCAGTTGCGTTCTGTTGCTCATGTTTGTTCCTCCATTAGTCCAAAGTCGAAGGTCCAAAGTCCAATGTCTTAGCCTCCAACTTTGGACATTGGACCTTCGACTTTGGACCTCTCTTCCAGCACCCGCCCCCACTCGGCCTGAGCGTCGGGTTCGCCTAGCAGGTTCATTGCGCGGCGGCGAGAGTGGATGCCTGCATCTACGAGGGTCCGCTCCTGGGTTATTAGCTCTGTGCGGTCTGAGGGGAGAATGGGCGGCCAGACTACGCTTATCGCATACCCCTGCTGTGGCGAGATGACGCTTGCGGCCATTGCGTCGCCGTGCAAGGCATAAAGCCTGAGTATCATGCGGCTTCTCTCCTGAAGCGCGACACTCCAAATGGCCTTCTTTCTCGCTATTTTTTGCAGCATCGGCTGTAACTCAATCTCCAGCGCCACGCCCGACTTTGCTGTGCCAGTCCCGTCTCCAAACGCCGTCCTCGGCATCTCAGCTAGGTCGTGAAGCACCCGATACAAGAGGTTTATGTATTCGATATGCAGGTGGACCCCGCCGCCCGACAGCAAATCTAGCAGATACGCCTTGGCGTCTTTGGGCAACTCCCATAAGCGTCCTGGGCCGACCTTTATCCCAGTAGAATCTGTGACGTTTTCCAGCACTGCGATAGGATTGCCCGATACTTCCAGGATATGCGAAAGCACCGATAGGCGAGAGTTGAGGTCGCGGTTCACGGCCATAATATCTATCAGGTCGCTCTGGCCCCACGGCTCTTTCGGTACGCGCAGGTTAGGAAATATCACGTATGGAATAAAGCCGTATGGGTTGGCTATGCTCACTTCGAGCGCGCCGTCCCGCCATATATCGAGCGTGTCGGCGGTCCACTCTTCAACCACTTTCCCCATTGGATTGTGGATTGCGGATTGCAGATTTTGGATTGAATCCATATTCCAAAATCCAAAATCTGCAATCCGCAATCCGTAAGTGTGCGTCACTTTCAGGAGCCTGCCGTAATCGTCGGGTTGGCGCACGCACACGATACCCGCAGGGTCAACCGCTGTGACTACCGGCGCAGACTTCGTCGGGTCCCACGTAACCTTGAACACCCCATCGCCAAGCACTGCGCTGTCTACAGCCGTATCAAGGTCCACCAAAGCCAGCGAATTGTGTTCGTAGGCCGACTTGAGCAATGCCTCCGCGTGCCGCGCCGCCCTCACACCGTCTTCGCGCGAACCATCGGGCGCATCTACGGCGAAGGAAAGGCCCCTGCCCATCAAGTACGAAGCGGCCTTGTTCACGAAAACCCGCGCATAGTTAAAAGTTAGACGCCGCTCGTTTGGCGCGGGCAGATCCTCCCATTGGTTGCCGTTATAGAAGTCGAGCAGCGCCCCGTAGCCGGCGATGCGGGAGGCATCGGCAGGCGACAGTTTTTGCGGATGCGTAAGCGCAGGCTGCGAGCCTGTAGAAGCCATGCTTCCAGGCGGTTTGGACATTACTATTCCCTCCCTTTCAATTATTAGAACATCGAGTTGTTTTTACGCCTATTTATAGAATATATGTTCTAATATTATTAAGGGTATTTTGGCCCAAAATAGGCCAGCCAATTTCGGTCAAATGAGGAAAGTTTTACACATCTTGCAAGGCTACGACCAGTTTGAAGGATTAAGGTCCTAGTTTGGTGTGAGAGGTACAACATCTGGTATAGTCATAAGGTGTTGGCATTTCGTCGGCTGACGCTTCCTTATGCTTCGTGCTATGGCTAATCCCTATTACACAGGACTTACGCAATCTAGCTTTCGTCCATCGTCCATCGTCGCTGCGTAAGCCCTATTACATATGTACTGCCAGCCGTACTCTAATGAGGCTATTTCACACGTACACATGAAGTGATAAACTATTCTAGGATAGTATTAGCCATAGAAGCGACCAGCTGGGGGTCCAGCGAATGCGGCGTTTACAGATTATGGAAGTTAGCGAAGTCAGCGAACCAGGGCAGACACGTTATCACAGCCCCAAAGAAGGCCTTTCCGCACCGCAGATAGCGCGTAGAGAGGGCTTGATGGGGCTTGTAGACCTGCGCAACCTGGGCATGGTCTTGTTCGGCTTCGTGCTGACGCTCGTACTCGTCCCCCCCGTTCGTACTTTCCCCATGGACGACGATTGGGTGTATTCCCAATCTGTGAAGGGTTTGCTCGCTGGGGCTTACAAGCCTCATGAGTTCGCGGAAGCCCTCGCATTGGGGCACATAACGTGGGGCGCGCTCTTCTCCTCGATATTCGGGTATAGCTATACCATTCTCAGTATTGCTACTCTCACTATGAGCATTATGGGTCTTGTCCTTTTCTACTTGCTGATGCGTCACCTGAACGTAGGATCAACACAAGCCTTGCTGGGGACGGCGCTGCTTGGTTGCAATCCTATCTATGTCTATCTCAGCTACAGCTTCATGACCGACGTAACCTTCTTGACTTACATGTTTGCGGCTTGCCTATGCTACGTCAGGGGTGCGCAAAGATACGGGCAGTACTGGTTCTGGCTGGGCAGTTTGGCGACTGCCCTTGCCTACCTCACCCGCCAGATCGGGATTTTCGTAGTGCTCGCCGCTTTGCTTTACCTGTGGTGGTCGCGCAAATGGTCGTGGCAATCGGCGCTAGCTATTGCCGCGATACCTGTGCTCGTTACTACGTCGTACATGCTCTGGGAGAGTACTCAGCCTGAGCGCATGGTGTTTATGTACCTCGATAAGATGAAGGGTTACGCTATAAGTCACCCTGTTGAATATGCCATCAATAACGCTGGAAACATAACCATGTCGCTTGCCACGCCCGGTCTGTGTCTACTTCCGCTCTTGTGGCGTCCACGCAGGCCCATCCTGGTTATTCCTCTACTTGGCTTTCTGCTGACTTTTCAGGCGCTTTATTTTCGGGAGTTGGGAACGATGCTCCCCGGGTTGGGAAACGTGGTAACCGACGGCGGTTTTACCATGGGTTTCGCAATTACGTCACCTCTCTGGAATGCCGGGGTTTGGGTAGCCATGGGCATAATTGGTGTGGTGATCTTCTCTTTGTACGTTACCACTTGCGTGGAGTGGGCTCGAGACTGGCTAAGAGCGCAGAAGCAGCAAGGGTGGCGGGCGCGGTCTGATAACCCTGCGCTGATCCTCTATGCACTTGCCATTACCGTGGCCGCAGCTACATTTATCTTGACGCCTGTACATTTCGACCGGTATTTGCTGCCCCTACTGCCAGCGCTGATGCTGCCGTCTTTGCAGCGCATGAGTAATGAAAATATACATACCTCACACACTCGACGCTGGCTCCTCATTATACCCTTAGCACTGTTCTCGGTAGTGGGTATGCGCGATTACATGGCCCACGCCTCGGTGCGCTGGCAAGGCGCGGAACAGCTAGTCGCGCAGGGGGCCAGATACAATCAAGTAGTCGCGGGGTTCGAGTGGATGGGCGAACACACATATGCAGACGGAGTCAAGTATATTCGCCAGACCCATGATATGTCACACCTTGATCAACCCGCCCTCGCCGTTCTCGATCCCGCATACGCCGTTAACGATTTGCCTCAACCTGGATACACCCAGGTTGGCGCCCTGCCCTACCAATCGTGGCTAGAAGGAGGTCGCACCCGGTACATCTTGCTGCTTAAGCGCAAGTAGATGAGATTCTTATGGATACAATCTCTAGTAAAGGGTGAGGGAATAGGGTGAGGGAGTAGGGTGAGCGACTAATTGCTCACCCTAAGCTTGTTATGGAACACGCACTACGTAATACGCCCTACGCGGGCTTGTTGAAGAAGCTGGCTATCGTCATGCCAATGGCTCTCCTCCTGGCGGCCGTAATTGGCTGGGCGCAGACTGTCCAAGGTGAGAAGGCGGGGTTCGAGGGCGTGGTGCGCCGTTCCGACTTCCGGTCTGCCCTCACAGGCGCGCTGGTTATACGCGAAGGCAACGGGCCACGCCTGTACGACCTGCAAGCCCAAAGCGCGGCACAGAGCCGTGTGCTGGCCCCCTATTTTACGCTGGACGACGCGCTACTCCCTTATAATCACCTGCCCTTCGAGGCGATGTTTGACAGCCTGTTCATGGGTCTGCCGTACACATTGGTCTTTGTTATATGGGCGCTGCTCATGGCTGTCGCGTTGGGCCTGTCTTTGTGGCTGATGAACATCGCGCTGCCCGTCCCGCGCTTGATGCTGCTGGCGCTGGCGCTTGCTGCCTGCTCTTACGGGCCTGTAACCCGCTCTTTTATACTGGGACAGAATTCGCCTCTGGTGCTCCTGGGACTGTGCGGCACGTATACAGCCCTGAAACGCGGGCATCCTGCATGGGCGGGGGTCGCGCTCTGCCTTGCGGCGCTGAAACCGCAAGTGTTGCCTGTACTTCTCTTGCTGCTCATCTTGCAACGGCAGTGGCGCACGCTTGTGGTATTCGCGGCTCTCTTTTCCGCATTCTGCGTAGCTGCCATGCCTCTGCTCGGCACAGATTGGCCCTTACAGTACGCGAAGCTGCTCCTCGGTGTTGCCGGTTGGCACGACACGGGGGCCATAGACCCAGGCATAATGCCCAACTGGAGGGGCTTCGCCACCAACCTCTTCAGCGGCTGGGTGCCCGCCCTGGTGACACCCGCGTTTCTGCTGTTGTCGTTGCTATCGGTGGGTTTGCTTGTGTGGGCCTGGTGGCGCTCTGGCGTAGGGAATAGGGTGAGGGAGTTGGGTGAGGAAACAGGAACGGAAACTACTCCCTCACCCTATTCCCTCACCCTATTCCCTAATGACCTACTGTGGGCCATCACAGGCATACTGTCCGTGCTCACGTCCCTGCACCTGAACCCACACGACCTCACGTTACTGATATTTCCCGCGTGGATCATTACCGCCTGCATAGCCAGGGGCGAATGGGACGCTCGCCTGTCAGCCTTGTGGTTGATGATCCTGTGGGTAGGATACGCCCTGCCCAACCTGGGCAACCCCGGCTTGCTGGTTATACCCAACGTATTGCTGATGACGCTCTCTGCCGCGTTGCTCGCGTGTAGGTTTGTCCAGCCCGCCCAAGCGCGCCAGGTTTCGCCTCTCGTTCTCGGAAATATTCGGAGAGAGCAAGAGCCGTAGGCTTGGGGGACTACCCTGTGCCTGCCCTGTTCGCGTACCCGAATATTGGTGGTAATCCAACAGGGCAGGCACAAGGGCCTGCCCCTACGAAAACTCTGAACATTTACGTGTAATTGGATTGTAAGCTTGATGTGACGAAATCTTCTTCCGCCGTCTCAATCGAATGATATAGGACTTACGCAAAATAAACATCGTCTATCGTCTATCGTCCGTCGTCTATCGTCTCTGCGTAAACCCTATAAGGAGAACTACTACTATGTCTGCTGCTAGCTCCCGCTCACAATGGCCTGCGCTGGTTGCCGGGTGCCTCCTGCTGGCGCTAACATTCGGCATTTATCTTTACCATGAATTCCATGATAGTTCTTGCTGCAGAGACCTGGTCGTATTCCTTTCGGGGGCCAGTATCCTTGCTCACGGCCAGGGGGCGAATCTATATGACGTTACGACGCAGGGCGAAGTACAGAAGGCCCTTATCGGCCCATCTACCCTTTCAGGCGGGGCGCTTGTATTCAACTACCCGCCCTATGTCGGAGCAATTTTCATCCCCCTGACCTGGGTGTCCCCGCAAGCTGCTTACTATATATGGTTAGTAGTCGGTTGGGTTATTCTCTTCTTATTTCTTTTATCTGTGAGGTCTCAGTATCGTAAGTGGCATTACACCATGCCGCAAACTACAGCCATCGCCATTGTTAGCTTCGCTCCTATCATCGAAGCAATCATATGGAGGCAAATGTCACTGATCCTGGTCTTTTTGTGGTGGTGGGCATTTGTGAGTTGGCGAGAGGCGCGCTGGGGGCAACTAGGGGTAGCAGTTGCGCTGTCAGCATTCAAGCCGCAGATAGCCTTGTTGTTGGTAGTTGGCCTGATAGCGCAGAAGCGCTGGAAAGCTTTACTCTACACCATTAGTGTGCAAGCTGCTTTATGGGGGCTGTTCGTGCTGGTAGCGGGTCCGGGCGTGATAAGCTCGTATATTGGTATGCTTCGACTATCGGCTCAGTCGGTAAACACCTTCGGCTTCTTCCCGGAGGCGATGCCCAACCTACGCGGCCTACTGACGCTGGCTGGCGTCGGCCTGGACGTAAGCTCCTTAGTTTCCCTGGCTGCGTGGGTCTTGAGCCTGGGGGCTGTAGGACTGGTATGGCGCACCTCGTGGTCAATTTCCATCTGTTTTGGGTTGACTGCCCTTCTTGCCGTCCTCTTTAGCCCACACCTCTATTTCCATGATGCCTCATTGCTCATATTGGCCTTCATATGCGCTGAACTTGCATACGCCGAGCAGGGTGTGCCCTTCAACATAATCCGGTTGCTGCCTGTCTTCTATGGACTTCTCGCAGCGTTGTTTATCCTGGTCCTATCCGACTGGCACTTGTTCACAGGCGCTGTCCTGACAGTATGGCTCTTTGGATGCGTGATGTTTGTGGTGTTATTGAATGCTGTATACCTAAACAAATCAAAGTCATTACGCGACTTTGATTTGTTTAGAAAACGACGGGCTGTAGATTCCCTTTAGCGAAGTATGCCCCCCGATTTGAGGGCCTCGAAGGCTATCAGCAGGCCCAATCCGGTGACAACCACCGCCGAAACCATCGGCATCCTGCCCAGCAGACCCCCGCCGAAGTTGAAGCGGTTCAGCAGATTGCGGCTGTATACCATCAACAGCCCGATGCCAGTGAGCACCGCCGCCAGCCCGAAGCTGAACGCCAGTATGAGCACCAGCCCAAGCGCGATGCGATGCGACGCCACCGCCACCAGCAGCACCACCAGAGCCGAAGGGCAAGGGATAATCCCGCCGGATATGCCCAGCGCCAGCAGACTGCTCAACTTCACTGGCTGCCCGTCTGCTGGTAGATGGGTGTGCGAGCGGCTAAACATTCCGTGCTTATGCGGTACTGACGGATCGTGGTCGTGACTATGATCATGGTCATGGTCGTGATGATGGTCTTCTGTATCGTGTGGGTGGTAATGATGCTCGTGAGCATGATCGTGAGCATGATCGTGAGTGTGTGCTACTTCATCGTGCGTATGAACGGTAGCTGCGACCGTATAGGGAACTTGCGTGCCTGCGCGCTGCCAGACGAGCCGCCTCTGCGACGGAATTAATATTCCCACTATCGCGGAGACTGCCCCTGATAGTGATCCTGCTTGCGGAGATGAGGAGTTAGCTCGCCTCCAGGCCCGCCTCCTCTGTACGAACAGGGCAACGCCCATGAAGGCCACCATTAAGCCGGAAGTTACGCCCAGCCAGGGATAAAGCTGCTCAGGCAGTATATAGTTGGCAGCGTAAAGCACCACAAGGCCGAGCAAGAACACGCCTATCGTGTGGCTGACCGTCACGGTGATACCAAGCAGTGCGGCGTGTTTGGCCGTGCCCTTGCTGCCCACCAAATAAGCTGCAACGATTGTCTTTCCGTGCCCGGGCGAGAGCGCGTGCCCTGCTCCAAAACCAAAGGCGATAAGCAGAGCTACCAGGAAAGCGCCCAAAGGAAGTTCTTTTTGGGCTACCAGGTCGGTCAGCGCATCTGCCCGTCCCTGCGCCCACGATAGGGCGCTAACATTGTTGGCTGGCGCTTGCACTTGATTGGCAGTTGTACCACTCGCAGCCGTGCTGCCCGGCGCGAAACTGAGGGTGGCGGAGGTCACAGTGGGCGGGGTCTGCAAGAAGTCGGGGTTATACTTGCGCAGGGCGTCGCTACGGTCGGTCGTGGGCACACTCGATTTCTGAAGCACCGCGTCGTGCATGGGGTTGGCGATTATCTCTTTCCAGCCGATGCGCTCCTTGTAGTTGTCGTCCTTATATTCCAATGTGCCCTTCTGCGCGCCCGTGACCGCCGACAGGTTTATCTCCAGGCGCATAGTAGGAAGCCCGCCCGCGCCGGGTGGGAAGCTGAGAGCGGTCTTGCCCACCGAAAGTGGCAGTGGCTTGCCGTCAATAGAGAGCGAGAGTCCCTTAGCCAGTTCCACCGACTTAGCGGCCAGGTAAGTATCGCGTTGCGCCTGGGTAAGATCGGTGCTGTGGTCAGCGCGTATCGTGCCAAGCTCCTGGAAGGCCGGTATCTCGGCCATATCCACGACGTAAAGCACGTCAACCCTGTCCAGCCCAACTGTTAGTGCGCTGTATTGGTTGATAGTAAAGTTGCCCATCGGGTGCGCGCTGGCCTGACGCGGCGCTACAAAAAACGCCAATCCGGTCAACAGCAAAGATACCAGGGTTACACGAATAAATAGCTTCATAATGTTCTCTAAGTTCCTCATTACACAAATGTTTGTACCAACGTAGGGGCAGGCACGGGGGCCTGCCCTCTATCCTTACCACCCAAACATCCCGATACGCGGCAGGGCAGGCACGGGGTAGTCCCCCAAGCCTACGTCGGCATCACAGACTACTTAAGCCCCTTGAGCACATCAGCAGCTTCTTTGGCGTGCCGGAGGCTGAAATATGGATTGATGTCCATCGCTTTTTGCAGGTTCTGGCGGGCGTTAGCGTGATCGCCCAGCTTTTCGTATATCATCCCTGCGTGGAAGAAGAACAGGGCGTTCTGCGTACCCAACCTCATAGCCTTCTTCTCGGCGGCAAGCGCATCTTGATACCGTCCCGCGCCATACAGCGACCAGGCGAGGGTATCCATCGTATGAACATCGTTGCGCTCTTTAGCGGCTAACTCGGCCAGTTTCACGGCTTGGGCAGGGTCCTGCCCTTGGTCCGATAGAAAGGCGGCTTTTTCGGCATTGGCGTTTACGCCGTTGGCCTCGAATAACTTGTATATATAAAGCACCGTGTCGTACTGCTGCTTGGCGGAGGCCGCGTCGCCTTTGAGTGTGTAGAGGTCGCCCAGGGCGGTGAGATACTGCGGAAGGGGCACAATAGCCAGCGATTGCTGATACAGCTTTATTGCCCCTTCTGTATCTCCCTTGGCCGCTTTCACCTGGGCCAGTCCCGCCAGGGCGTGCAAGTAATCGGGATAGTCGCTAAGCGCGTGCTTATACTCGGTCTCGGCCTTATCCCTCTGCTTACTGTTGAAGTACAGGTTGCCGAGTTGCACGCGGGTCCACGCGGTGTTTTCAGCGGCGGGGCTACCCGCGTCCACTGCTTGCAGCATCGCCTCTATAGCGCCCGGCACGTCCCCGTAAAGCTCGCGTGCATACGATACGCGGGAATAAGAACTGAGGTCGGGTTTGAGGTCAACCATCTGCTGGAAGGTGTTCACCGCTTCGTCGTACCTGCCCAGTTCGATCTGCGCATCGCCGATGACGCCGAAAGCGAAAGACTTGCGCGGGTTGATGTTCTTAGCCTTTGTGCCCCAGTCAAGAGCTTTGCTGAACTCGTGGCGGGAAAGCTCAAGCGAACCAAAGCTGGACACCGCATCATAATAGTCGGGCTTGAGAGTCAGGGCTTTATCCAGAGCCTGCCCCGCCTGAGTATAGTAGGTGGGGTCGTTGGTCTCGCGGGCCTTTTGAAGGTAAGCTATCGCCAGGTTGGTGAGCGCCATATAGTCCTGCGAATTGCCGGACACACGCGCTTGCATACCTTCAATCGTGCGGTCCGTGTAGCCCTTGCCGAAAGGAGCGCTACTCGCAGATGAAGACGCAGAGTCGACCGCCTGCGGAGCCGCAACCTGCCTGGCAATCACCGGCGCTAACGCAAACCCCGCCGCCAACAGCAACAAAGCCAACCCTGCTATCATCACCAGACGATTTCCTAGAAAGCTCACTGTTTATGCTCCTGTACGTGAAACGTGAAACGTGAAACGTGAAACGTGATGCGTGAAACGTGAAACGTGAAACGTGATGCGTGAAACGTGAAACGTGAAACGTGATTATCGTAATGGTTTTAGTTATTATATCACGCATCACGCATCACGTTTCACGTTTCACGTTCCGCGACTAGCCGACCGTAATATCCTGCTCACCCTTGCGGGCGTTCAGCTTGCGGCGGCGGTAGACGAATACCAGGCCGAGTCCGGCTGCTCCACCTACCAGGCCGAGAGCAGCCTTCGTGGGTCCGTCGGGGCCGTCGGTTGGAGGCACGGCTTCATAACCCTGGAAAGGCGAAGCCAGGTACGGGAAGTGGAGCAGGAACGTCTTGTCGTTGTGGTCAACGCCATCGCCGACTGCGGTGTTCGGGAAGCCGTTGAATATGGCCGGGTTGCAATTGCCGGTCAGTTGGTATACGAGACCCGCAACCGTGGGATTGACGTAGGCGCAATCCAGAGCCTTAAGTTCGATGTCCGTGACGTCGTCCGCCAGGCGGCGTCCGTTCGGGAAGCCATCGAACTGTCCGGAAAGCAGGCCCAGGCGGTTCGCGTTGTTCGGGTTAGGGTCAGAGGGCGGGGTGGTCATGTTCAGACGGATCATGTCGGCGTGGGTGTGCAGCGTAAGCTGATTCAGGCCGGGGATGCCCGTGTGGAACACGGCCAGCATGTCCTGGCGGTTTACGGTCTGCGTATCGGTGAGCACCGGGTAGAACCGGTTCTCCAGGCGCGCAGGTTCAGGGGCCAAGATGTAGTGATCGAACTGAGAATCGTCGGAGGGGTACTGGGAGTTCCAGAAGTCCTTATCGTCCAGCGCAATCAGCACTTCGTTGACCAGGGGGTTGCCCAGGCGGGCGACTTGTTGCATCCTGCCGTTCAGGCGCTCGGTTCCGTCGCCGACGAGCATCCGAATCTTGTTGCGGTAGGAAGCGGCCCACACGCCGATCACGTCGTTGTTATTCCTTCGCAGATTGGAGATAGGCACCTGGATGGCGGTGGTATGCACGTTGTAGCCTGATACGCCGTCAACTCCGTTCTGCGTGGGCAGAGGCAGTAAATGGAAAGTGTTGAGCGGGCGAAGCCCTGCCAGGTCGAAGATCGAGCCGAGGTCCACGAAGAACGGATCATCGCGCTGGCCCGCGAAGACGTGACCGCCTTCACTCGTAGAAGTGATAGCCGCTGTCGCCAGCGCTTCGTAGTTAGGCGTGGAACGAGGGCCGACGTTCACGGGTGGCACAGGCACGTCCAAGGCTATGAACGTCGTCTGGTATCCGCCCCTGCCGCGCAGTTCCAGTTTAGCTACGTCGTAAGCCTGGCGGATATTATAATCAGGGTCGTTGAGCGAAGTGATAGGCCCGGTGTTGTACAGGAAGGTGTTTCGGTTCTGGATGTCGGTAAAAAATCTGAACTGATACTTGATGTCAGCAATGCCATCGCCATTCGTATCAACGTTTATCTCATAGAGCACGTTGTCGTCGAATGTGTAGAAGTTAGGACCGCCCTGAGGCTGCTGAAGAGGTATCCAGTTAGCCACCAGGGTAACAGTGTCGGTAAGGTCGGGGCTGCGGAAGGCGTACACGTCGGTTGGGTCCGCCTTCGGGTCGCCGCTAATTGCCGGGGCTTCGCGGTGGCTGGAGGCCGCCGCAGGGTGGGACGGGGCCGCAAGTACGGCCAGGCCCAACACCATCATGCCCGCAACGAAGAAATTGATTATCTTTGACGTTTTCATAAAACTTACCTTTCTCCTTGTCATGCTCTGGATGCGTTTACCAAGCATCTAATAAATATTGCCAACAAGCCAGTCATAGGATTTTCAGACTCACCAACGGTTCCGTTCCGCCATGCCCTTTGGGCTTCATCCACCTCCTTTCTATTTGCGTGGCAGGCGCCCATAATATGAAACTTAAGTGTGCATATCACCTGCCTGTGAGTCTAACGGTTTGACCTGCTGGTTTGGATTAACGTTCCAGCATCATATTTGGTTGATTTTTAGTTGGTTTCTTTTTCTGTTGATTTTTCGCCCCTAAGGGGCGAAAAATCAACAGAAAAAGAAAGCTGTGAGCAACGAACGTTGTCACTTCATCTTCTTTTCGGCTGTCCTGCGCCGAACCGCCCAGCCACTCAGGAAGAGTGAGCCACCAGTGATGGCAATGGCGGCTAGCAGGTAGCCGTAGACATCGCCAAGGTGGTCTATCTGCAAGCCTCCTGTCTTGGGCATACCGGGCTGCGCCGCCGGGGGTAACGCCACAGGCGGCACAGAAACCGCAGGCGGTTGCGCAGCAGGTGGCTGTGCAGGTGGTTGTGCAGTTGTTTGCGCTATATCCGCAGCGAAGTTGGCTCCGGTGTCCCCATTCGCGCAATCAGTGGCGCAGTGCGCCAGCCCCACATAGGGGAAGGCTGCGCGGAACGGCACGTCGTTCGTATCTACGCCGTCGCCAAGCTGCGTAGCCAACGGATCGGGCTTGAAGTCGGGGTGGAACAACGGATATGCCGCGCCCGCTACCCCTTGCACTTCAATGTCGAACACGTCGTCTGCCAATCTGCGCCCATTGGGGAAGCCCGCCATGTCGTTGCCCAGCACGCCCATGCGATTGGGGTTGGCGCTTGGCGGCACGGCCATATTGAGCCTTAGCTCCTCGCCTGGCTTCACGTTCGGAGGCATTGTCGCCCCTTTTATGCCTGTGAGGAAGATCGCCACCAGGTCATCCCGTGGGGCGGGTGGAACCTTGACGTTGTAGATTTTGTTGAGGGCCTTGGCCAACGATGGGTCGGTAACATAGGACAAAAACTGCCCGTCGTCCGCAGGCTTGGAGTTGTTGAAGAGGTCCTTCATGCCCGACGGAATGACCGCTTCATTCACGAGCGGTGAGCCGAGCCGACTGATCTGCACGAAATCTCCGCTGCCCGTTGCAGCTTTGCCTCCCGCCTGTAGCACGCGCGTCGTCTGGCGACTCGTCGTTGACCACACGCCGATGACCGCGTTAGTGTCTGTGGGGGCCGAGGGCCTGGCTCCGTTCTGGGTCAAGCGGGTGATTGGCACCTGCAATACAAGCGTGTGGACGTTATAGCCCCGGATGCTGTCTACGCCCCCACCAGCGTTGCCGGGCAACTTGCGGACCGTCAATGCGTCGAATATGCTGAAGTCCAGGAAGAAGGAGTCGTCCGCCGGTCCAGCGAATACCTTGCTTCCATCGCTCAGGTCATGTATGCCTGCGTTTGAGAGCGCCTCGTAATTAGGTGTTACCTTGTTGCCAACATTGTATGGCGGAGTCAACATGTCCTGGCCCAGCGTAGTAGAAGCGCCGTTGTCAACACGGGTAACACTATATCGCTGCTTTATGTTGAGATTGGGCGAGTCGATACTCTCGATGGGGCCGTCGTTATAGTCAGCAATATCGGGTTTGGTGTACTGAGTGCTAAAGCGGAACTGGTAGGTAATATGCGCCTGAGCGTCACCAACATTGTCTATGTTGATCGCATACTGCACCCCGTCGTCGAAGCGGTAGAAGTTAGGGCCATTACCGGGGTGTTCAAATGGGATGAAGTTGGCGACAAGCGTCACCGTGTCCGGCCTGTCGGGGCTGACAAAGGCGTACACGTCCGTATTATCGGCCAGGGGGTCGCTGATAATCATGGGCGCTTCGCGGTGACTGGAGGCGCTAACTGCAACGGGGTGAAAGGCAAACGAGGCCATTCCCAATACTAGCGCGAAGGCGAGCCATACCCGGAGGGTTCTTACCGATTTCATGCGGAAACTCCTTATTAGTATTCTCATCCCCTCTCTTTCGTAAAGAGAGATAATAGCCGCATTTAAGCAGCCTTATGAATAACAGACTTATTATTTTGGCGCATCCACGGCGGGCGCACGACGCTGAAACGAGCATCGGGCTTAAAGCCGCCTGATAATAAAGCCATGTCACGATGTACGAGCATATACCTCCTCGCAGACAAAAGATTACCTCCACCCTTGTTACGCACGGGAGCGTCGAGCGTTAGTAGTTGGTTTTAGCATTTATCGTGCCAATAACACACCAGGCGCGGATAAGGAGATTGAGGTCGCGTCAAATATGAGGATAACAAATCCACTAACCCGTGTCATTCTGAGCCGCAGCGAAGAATCACTCACCTTACCAACCCGTCTGGGGATCAGCATCAGTTCCGCTATGCCTAACCCTAACACTTACGACCTCGTAGTGATTCTTCGCTGCGGCTCAGAATGACACGGGTCAGTTGGTGCTTCTTCTTCTAGTGACTGCGTGAGGTAAGTTAGGTAGGCTAAAACCAAAACCAGCCGCTTGTCGGCTGGTTTTGGTTTTAGCCTGAAGCCTTACGGGGCGTTACTCTTTGCTCTTTACAGAGGCGGCCCTGCGGCGCACGGTCCAGCCGCTCAGGAAGAGTGCGGCGCCTGCTACGCCCATCGCGGCGATCAGATAGCCGTAGATGTCGCCTAGGTGGTCTATCTGGAAGGCGCCGGTCTTTGGCATACCGGGCATGGCCGCAGGCGGTTGGGCGGCAACCGGAGGCTGCGCTGCGGGCGGCTGCACAGCGGGTGGCTGCGCTACCGGGTTGGACGCTTGTACGCCATGCGGCACCGAGCTTGTGCCGTCATGCGAGATCGCCACGTATGGGAACGATGCGCGGTATGCAACGTCGTTAGCGTCCACGCCGTCGCCAAGTTGGGCAGCCAGAGGATCGGGCTTGAAGTCGGGGTGGAAGAGCGGGTAAGCCGCTCCTGCCACCGCCTTTAGCTCGATGTCGGTCACGTCGTCAACCAGGCGTCGCCCGTTGGGGAAGCCCGCGCTGTCGCCGCCGACCACGCCCAACCGGTTAGGGTTGGCCGACGGGGGCACGCCCATATTAAGCCTCAGTTCTTCCGAAGGCTTGAGTGTAGAGGTAGGCGGCTGCGTCACGCCGGGGATGCCCGTCAGGAAGATGGCGACGAGGTCATCGCGGGGCGTGGGCGGAACGTTGATGTTGTAGAGGGCCTTGAAGAGCCTGGCAAGTTCGGGGTCGGTCACGCCACCCAGGAACTGCGCGTCGTCGGCGGGCTTGGAATAGTTCCAGAGGTCCTTGGCGGCAAGGGGCACAACCACCTCGTTCACGAGGGGTGCGCCGAGGCGGCTGACTTCGCTCCAACCACCGGAGTAGTC
>JBBQIC010000020.1:0-20178 GCA_038324555.1 Chloroflexia bacterium | reverse complement strand
TTTGATGTCACATGATACCCTGGTCGGGGTAGGTATTGGAGTGTTTGTCGGTATCTCCATGGTGCTCTCCGGTGTGGGGGGAGTGACGCCTGAAGCCAGGGTCGGTGGGTTGGTTGTCCATAAGTTATTATCGCCCATGCGGCACTGCGCGCAGCCTGGGGCGTAAGACTCGTGGGTCGTCCATGCGTCGTAGGGGTCCATAGGCTGGCTGTTTGAGGAGTAGACGCCGAAGTGCAGATGTATAACGTCCGCCCCCGTATTGCCCGATACGCCTATCTTCTGGCCTCTCTGCACCCAGGTTGTGCTCTGCTGGTTGCCTATCGGTATGGATGAATCTATTGAAGCAAGATGACCGTAGTATGTGTATATCGTCTGGCCGTCTACGACGTGCTTTATCCATATCGCGTTACCTTGCCGGTTGGTGCAATTCCCGCAGGCCCAACCATCGGCGGCGGCGTATACGTTGAAGGGCCGCCAGTTCGTAGAGTTGCGATTCCCAAGCATATAGTCAATACCGCCGTGCTCGGAACCCCAATCGTACGTCCACCCCTGGGACACGGTAATAAGCGGGTCGGCGAAGGGTAGGGTCAAGAAGTGGACGCCGATTGCGGATTGCAGATTGTGGATTGCGGATTGCGGACTCGCTTTCGCCGCCAACGATGAACTACCCGCGATACCCATCTGTAATAAAGGCAACGCAAAAAGCACGAGGAGTAAAGCGCCCCAGGCGACCGCTCGCTTGACCATATTCTTTTCCCCCATCTGTCCAACCAAAGGGACAATAGAACTATGAATCGGCACTATTCAACTTGTCGTTATAGGGCTAGGTAAAGCGACCCCATTTGAATTATGCCAATATATCCGACAGTGGGAGCGTTGTCAATGGGTTTACATAAAATTACAGGATTAAAGTACTGAATAGGGTGAGGGAGTAGGGTGAGGGAGTAGGGTGAGGGAGTAGGGTGAGGGAGTAGGATAAGAACTATTCCCTCACCCTACTCCCTCACCCTACTCCCTCACCCTACTTTGCTATTCGCCATAGGGCGTCCAGATATTCTTTACCTGGGTGGCCTCGCGCAAGAACTCCTGGCCCTCGCCTTGCGCTTTGTCCATCCAGTTGAGGGGGTGGCCGTAGTTGACCCACGTGCGCTTCATGTTGCCTGCTGATAGGTATTCTACGTTTTTGCTGCCCTCTGCCGTGGCGAAGTACCATACGGAGTCAACGTCGTCGTGCTCGGCCAGCACTTTTGCCAACGTCTCACGGGGGCCGGTGACGATGTTGACCACGCCGCCTGGCACATCCGAGGTATCGAGCACCTGGTAGAAGTCGGTGGCGCTGAGTGGGTATCGCTCGGACGGTATTGTTACGACCGTGTTGCCCATGGCGATGGCGGGGGCGATCAGCGACACGAAGCCTAATAAGGGGTAATCATCGGGGCATACCAGGCCCATCACGCCGATAGGTTCCGGCATCGCCAGCGTGACGTTGCGGTAGGGCGTGCGATGCACCAGCCCATCGTACTTGTCGGCCCAGGCTGCATACGTGAACAACCTTTCGATAGAAGCCTCTACTTCCGTGAGCGCGTCCTCCTCTGTGTGGCCCGTCATGCGTCTGATCCGCAGGGCGAATTCGTCGGCTCGCACCGATAGGTTCTCAGCGATGTAATAGAGTATCTGCGCCCTGTTGTGTCCCGTTGTCGAGGCCCACCCTGAAGCGGCGTGGGCAGCTTCCACCGCATTACGTATATCCTTGCGGTTTCCCTGCCCCACTTCGCCTATTAGCTTACCGCCAGGACCATAGATGTACGTGCTATACCCGGAGTCGGGCCGCGCCTGCTTGCCGCCGATGAACATCTTGGGGGTGCGGTCTATGTTGGGGATCAGGGATCGGGGATCAGGGGTCAGGAGTTCTGAGTTTTGACCATTCACTTCGTTCGAGGGCATGATTTTGAGTTTTGAGTTTTCAACGTTGCCATTAGGGGACACATGGCCGTTAGAGCCAGGCTCCTGATCCCTGATCCCTGATCCCTGATCCCTGGACCCCTCCCACGCCGCTCGCACGTACTCATACAGCCCCTCTTTGCCGCCTTCGCGCCCGTAGCCGCTCTCGCGATAGCCGCCGAAGCCGGAGGCCGCGTCGAACAGGTTGGTGCTGTTTATCCACACACTGCCCGCCTTAATTTTAGAGGCCACGTCCAGCGCGAGGTTGATGTTTTCGCTCCACACAGAGGCGGCAAGACCGTAGCGCGTGTTGTTTGCCAGGGCCACAGCTTCGGCGGGCGTGCGAAAGGTCATGCTGACCAGCACTGGGCCGAATATCTCCGTCTGCGCGATGGTGGCGGCGGGCGACACGTTGGTGAAGAGGGTAGGCGGGAAGAAGCAGCCCTCGGTTGGGCAGGCCCACGAAGGCTGCCAGAGGGTCGCGCCTTCCTGCTGGCCGATCTCCACCAGGCGCCTTATTTGTTCCAACTGCACGGGCGCGACGATGGCCCCGATGTCCACCGCCTTGTCGAGAGGGTCGCCGACGCGCAGACGTTCCATACGGCTTCGCAGCTTCTGTATGAGCCGCTCCTCTATATCCTCCTGAACTAGCAAGCGCGACCCTGCGCAGCATACCTGCCCCTGGTTGAACCATATAGCGTCTACCACGCCCTCGACCACGCTATCGAGGTCCGAGTCGTCGAACACGACGAAGGGCGACTTACCGCCGAGTTCCAGCGAAATGCGTTTGCCGCTGCCCGCTGTGACCTGGCGGATGTGGCGGCCAACGTCGGTCGAACCTGTGAAAGCTATCTTGTCAATATCCGGGTGGTTGATTATCGCCTCGCCCGCGTCGCGCGCCTCGCCGGTGACTATGTTGACCACTCCCGGTGGCAGGCCCACCTCCGCGCATATCTCGGCGAAAGCCAGCGCGGTCAGAGAGGTATAGCGCGCGGGTTTGAGCAATACCGTGTTGCCCATCGCAATGGCGGGCGCGATCTTCCAGGCCAGCATCAGCAGAGGGAAGTTCCAGGGTATGATCTGTCCAACTACGCCGACGGGGACCATACCAGGCAATTCTGTCTCCATGAGTTGCGCCCAACCTGCGTGGTAGTAGAAATGCCGGGCAACGAGCGGTACGTCTATATCGCGGGTCTCGCGTATGGTCTTGCCATTGTCCATACTCTCGAGCACAGCGAGCAGGCGCGAGTGCTTCTGTATATGCCTGGCGATGGCGTAGAGATAGCGCGCCCGCACATGCCCCGGCGTGTTCTTCCACCCCTCGAAGGCCGAGCGAGCGGCAGCAACGGCGGCGTTCACATCGTCTGCGTTGCCGAGCGCCACCTTGGCTAGCGGCTTGCCGTTCGCAGGGTTGGCGCTGTCGAAGTACTGGCCGCTTGAAGGCTTGCGCCACTCGCCACCTATAAAGAGGCCAAGCGGCTCATGCTCCTTGATCCACGCCAACCCAGGATTGGCGGCTTCCGGCGCGGGGCCGTATTCGAGGGTTTCAAATATGTCTGCTATGGTTGCCATTGGGGTTTCTCCTTTGGTAGCTCCTGTCCGTAATTCGCGCGAAATGTGGTTGAACTTCTGCCTTAGATAGTTGCCCAGAGTTCCTGTAGCCTGTCACGCACTCTGGTCCAATCGCCGGGCGTTAAGGCTCCTAGCCTGCGTTCTACTAATCGTTTCTCGATGGTCACCGGCTTATGAACGCGGACCACCGAAGGTAGCTTCAGCCCCTCTTGCTGCCACTCTGCCAACACAACATCGAATGTGGCCTGAGATGTTCGGCTGGTGATAGGCACAACAATTACGTCTGCATCCCCAGTATCGAGCAGTACTAGAGTAGGTCGTCGCTTCGCCCCAGTTCCCGCTGTGAAAGGGAAGGCCATCAGTACTACTTCGCCAGAATGGTAATCTTGCATTCTTAAATAATATCGTAGATCGCGTCAGCGTCATCATACTGAGCCAAGAGTTGTTCGGCAGCCAGTCGTGACCAATCCGCGTCTTCTTCGGCATCAGTTGGCTCACTCACCAGAATGATCACTCGAACCATATTATTGTCTGGCATCAGTTCCACTAGCTCATCTGGCAGCGTGAGGCTTCCCTCAGGAGTTACTTTCGCGGGAAATTCATAAACTTTCATAGTGTACTCCTTCTCTCAAACTCGGCAAGCGGGAAAGAGATGGCACGTTGAATCTGTTCCCGATGTCGTGCGATATCTTCGAGGCGCTTATACACTGGTGCGTCGAAATATTGCTCACCACAGTGCTTGCAGACCCAGGCAGGAACGTTCTCGACGTAAATCGTCTCCCCTTTGTACCGAAAGCGAGCCAGGACACACCTTTGTTCTAATTCTCCTTCGCAAAATTCACATGTATCAAGCATTATTCTTTGTTCCCTACAATGGTATGTACCAAACCTGCCCTTCAAACTCGTTTGGGAAACTAGCTCCAACAAGCATTAGTATATCGTTGATAAGACCTTTAATCTCCATACTGCGCTTGACGACAAAGACTCCTGGCATGGGTTGATTGGCGCGTGCTCGTCCATAGGCAAAGCCAATCATAGTTCTCTTATCGTGCGTCAATACAATTCGCCCTTCTTGTGCTGCCCATTCCAGAATAGAGGGGTCATCAGCGCCTAGAAGCCCCACATCTTGTACTCGCACTATATCTAAAATGGATTCACGTTCGAGCAAACCCTTCAGTACTTTGTTGCTGAAGTCCTCGTCAGCGATAAGACGCAGCATAGCCTCAAGACTCTTGAGGCTTGAGACGCGCTTTGAGACGTGCGCGCAGGTCTACGGAGTCTTGATGGGCTTCGATTTCTTTACGAAGCTTTTCAGCTTCTGCTTCCTCCCATAGCAGAAAAGCATTGACCTCGTCACGATGTCGCAAATAATAGCCAATGACCGCATAGACATCCGCTAACTGCAAGGTTGGAAAGTGCTCAATGATCTCCTCAGGGGAGACCCCATCCTCAAATGTACCTATCACGGTGGCGAGCGTCACGCGTGTGGGACCTACACGCACCGCGCCTCCCATATCCGCTCTCAATGGGACAGGGTCTTTACGTATCACGAGCGTCGCAGATTCCCCCTCTTGATTCGTCTGTTTGGATTTTGCACTCTGAGCCATAATAAGTACCTATTCCTTTTCGTGAACGCGAGATGTAAGCCTCTATCAGCTATACTTGTCTACTTGAGTCTATCTCTCTTATACTGGCATCTATAATATACCATGTTGGGTGCGCCAACGGGAGTATTCATTGAGATTCCGGTATGGAACATTCGAGTCTGTGGCGGGTGCCATGTCGCGTGTCAGATAATTCATCCAATAGTCGTCAAAGACTTTCTCCTTATCGGGTAAACGTGAGCGCCTGGTCGAGTGTTTTATTTCCATAAAGTGTTATGCGGTGGAAGTCGGAGTTTACAAAGGTTGCTATGTATTCTGAAGAGACAGAAAATCGTACGCGCATGGGATAATTGTACCTATTGCATTTACAATTAGGGGTGATATACTGTGGTTACAGTGATAGGGCGGCTGCTTGTTCTTGTCTGTTGCCGCTTTTCTCTCCGTTTGATTTGATCGGTTCGTGGCAACGGGAAGGCCACTTCTACATTCTCAATCCACCATTATTGTGTTCTAGTGAAAGGCGCAGCAAACCGAATGAAAAGTACAGGAAAATGGATTACCCTGTGTGCTGCCCTCACGCTCTCCGTGCTAGGCAGCTTTCTCTTGATCCGTCCAGGGGCTCACGCTCAACCGTTTTTGCAGTACGGCTCCCAGGCCGGGATCAGCCACCCAGATAGCCAATATTCAATACTTGCATCTGCGAGGGCACCTCAGGATACGCCAATCGCAACTCCTACTTGTGAGGCAGCGTGGGGCATCGTGAGCAGCCCCAACGTAGGCACAGGACCTAACTTCCTGTGGGGAGTAACAGCTGTCTCTTCGAACGATGTATGGGCTGTGGGGTATTCTACTGCCGCGTCTCGACGGACATTGGCGGAGCATTGGGACGGCACGCAGTGGAGCGTAGTATCTAGCTCAAACGTTGGTACGGCAGATAATGAGCTTATCTCTGTAACTGCTCTCTCAACCAATAATGTGTGGGCTGTGGGTTACTATACCAACGTCAGTAATGGACTCAGGCAAAACCTCACACTTCATTGGGACGGACAACAGTGGAATACGGTGACAAGCCCCAACGCCCTGGGATATGATCTCTTGTTCGGTGTATCAGCTGTTAGCACAAACGACGTGTGGGCTGTGGGCCTTGCCTGTACCGGCGACTGCTTCAACGGCAGCCAGGTACATAGTCTTACTATGCATTGGAACGGTACCCAGTGGAACTTAGTACAAAGCCCGGACGCCAATTGGGAGACATATATCTGGGATGTATCAGCCGTTTCAACTAACGACGTATGGGCTGTTGGTTGGTCAAATGGTTGTCCTGGATGTGTTGGTTACACTACTACTTTGCACTGGAACGGCACGCAGTGGAGCATTGTACCCAGCCCCAGTCCCGGCGCAAGCACCAATTCCTTCTATGGGGTAAAGGCTATCTCCAGCAACAACGTATGGGCAACCGGCCACTACTACACAGGTTCAATATGGAGGACGCTTACGGAACATTGGGACGGCACACAGTGGAGCGTAGTATCCAGTCCCAATGCTTCGGGTGACAACGCCTTGTTTGGAAAAGTAAGCGCGACCTCAGGCAGCGATGTATGGACCGTTGGCTATGCTGGCAATCCTCAGCAAACACTGGTTCTGCACTGGAATGGAAGCGCCTGGAGCATCGTACCCAGTGCAAATATATCAGGCCAAAACAATCAACTCAAGGCGGTAGCATCTGTTTCTACCAACGATGTTTGGACTGTCGGCCTGGCGGGGAACCAGACACTTGTAGAGCACTACACGGGCAATTGCTCACCAGCTACAACCAGCACCCCTACACCGACGCAGAACAACTATACATCCACGCCAGCCAGCACGCCAACATGCGTTGTTGGCTGGAACATAGTTAGTAGTCCCAGTGTGGGCAGCGGCGCTAACTCGCTCAGGAGAGTAGCGGTCATCTCACCTAACAACATATGGGCAGCGGGTCACTATTACAGTTCAGGTACCGGTAGCCTGCAAACACTCTTCGAGCACTGGAATGGTACACAGTGGACTGTAGTACCCAGCCCCAACGCCAGCACCGGAGATAATATCCCGTATGACATAAAAGCCATCTCGGGTAGCGATATTTGGGCGGCCGGATATTACGTGAGCGCAGGCGTTAAGCATACTCTGGCACTTCACTATGATGGAAGCCAGTGGAGTATAGTGCCGAGTGGTGATGCGCCCGGATACAATTACATTTATGGTGTTGCTGCGGTAACCTCCAATGACGTATGGATGGTAGGTTTCACGTGCCCAGGTGACTGCTCGGCAGGCAGTATTCCATCACATACCCTTACAGAGCATTGGAATGGCACCTCTTGGAGTATAGTACCCAGCCCCAATACCGATACCAATAGCGCGCTGGCTTCTGTAGCAGCAATTTCTGCAAACGACGTATGGGCGACGGGAATCCATAACAGCTGCTATGGCTGTGTTTCGCAGACACTGACAATGCACTGGAATGGGACTTCCTGGACTATCGTTTCGAGTCCCAGTGCCGGTTCAAGCACCAATGGGGTGTACGACACCGCAGCGATATCGGCAAACGACATCTGGTTTGTAGGCGATTACTATACCGGTGTGTGGAGAACGCTGACGTTGCACTGGAACGGCGGGCAATGGAGTGTCATACCCAGTCCCAACCTCGGTAACGGAGACAACCACTTGTATGGTATTGGGGCAAGAGCTTCCAACGATGTATGGGCTGTCGGTAGCTCGGGTAGTCCAGAACAGACACTTACTTTGCATTGGGATGGTACGGCATGGAGCGTCGTGCCCAGTGCTAATGTAGCCGGGCAGAACAATCGGCTCAACCAGGCAGCAGTATCGGCAAATGACGTGTGGGCTGTCGGTGCTGTGGGCAACCAAACGCTTGTCGAGAATTACACTGGTAATTGCTTTCAAACCACAACCACCCCTGCTCCGACAAACACGCCTATCCCTCCCACCATCACTCCTACCACTGGAGATGCCTTCGCCCACTTCGCACCAGCAGGCCCAGTGACAGTTATGGTTGGTGACAAGTTCACCCTGGACCTCAAGGTCAACAGCGGCTCCAGCAACGTCAACGCCGCCCAGAGCTACATGACCTTTACCAATTCGATAATCCAGAACGTTAGCACCTCGCAACCGGGCTGCGTGCTGACAAGCACCGCTTCTCTTGACGCTCTTGTCTTTGACGTGGTATTACAAAACGAGATTTGCAACGGCCCAAGCCCCTGCAATTTCCGAGGTGTGACCATCAGTCCAGGCTCGATTGCTTACGCTTCCGGCGCGCTGGCTAACCCCTCGGCGCATGGCGACTTCCGTGTGGCCCGAATAACATTCTGCGCAAGCGCCGTAGGCGATGCGACTATACATTGGCAGTTCTCGCCACCCGCCCCACTAACTCGGGACAGCGAAATCGTATCCGAGGACGGCAACATCGTAAGCAACCGCAACCTCTACACCGACTATGTGGTCCACGTGGTTCCACCTAGTCCCACGCCGACCATCGAAAGCGCCTTCGCCCACTTCGAGCCGTCCGGTCCTTTGAACGTGACTTTGGGCACCACGCCTTCCACGTTCACACTTGACTTGATGTTGAATAGCGGCGGTAACGAGGTCACCGTCGCGCAGAGCTACATGACCTTCACTAGCTCCATACTCCAAAACTCCCAGGTAGGTGCGAGCAGTTGCGTCCCCACAGATACCGTAAGCCCTGACCTTACCACCTTCGACGCACAGCTACAGAACGAAGTATGCAACAGCGATACCCCTTGCGGCTCGGCGCCTCCTGCCTCTATCGCCTTCGCTTCGGGCGCGCTCGCTAACCCCACCGCGCACGGCGACTTCCGGGTCGCCCAGGTAGCGTTCTGCGCAAGCGCACTTGGCGATGCGGTCATACACTGGCAGTTCTCACCGCCCGCGCCCATCACCCGCGATTCGCAGATCAGGGACGAGGGCAACAACCTTGTAAGCAACCGCAATCTTTACGCGGACTACATAGTACATGTAACGTCGCCAAACGTCCTCGTGGGCCACGTAAACTGGCAGGGTCGTCGTTCACAACCAAATACTTTGCAACAGTCACCCATCACCCTCACCCTGAAATCAGGAGCGACCGAAGTGAACTACCCCAGCCTGAACACCGACGCGAGTGGCTTCTTCACCGTCTCAGTGGCAGGGTTGACGAATGGCGCCTATAGCTGGCGTGTGAAGGGGCCGCAGTTCTTGGCTAACGGGGGCGCCGTGAACCTGGCTGGCGCCGCACGCACGAGCGTGGACATGGGCCTGATGAGATCGGGCGATGCCAACAACGATAACGTGATCACCGGCCTAGACTTCAACATCCTGAAGGGTGCGTTCGGCAGGTCGCCGGGTGATCCGAACTACGATGCTCGTGCCGACTTCGACGGAGACAACGTAGTTAGCGCAAGCGACTTCAACCTGATGAGAAATAACTTCGGCCAGGGAGGAGTGCCACCCACGAACCCCAGGTAAAAAGAATAAGCACGGATTCAGACAGGAAATGAGAATCCGTTACGCAATGAGGCCGATGGATACTCCATCGGCCTCATTGCGTAACAATAAACGTAAAATAGAGAGTTTAGTTTCGCTGCATAACCAGCCACTCATGCGTAGTGATACCATCTAACCTACTAATAAATGGAAACGTCTTTAGTAAATGGTACCCTTGGTGTTGGCTCGTGTCAATCACATACTCAGGGTCAATAACTAACTTAGGCGGGTATACCCGACCTATCTTGTTGATGTCCAGGTTGCCCGCGCCGAACCGCTTACCAGGCTCATCATGCAGGAAATAACCGTCCCAAGTATAACCATTCTCTATTTTAGTATACGGCACTCCCCTGTTCACCAGCCACCGGCCCGCCTGCCACTGTGCTCCAACAAAGTCGTACTGGTCGAGACGCACGAGTACCGCGAGAGTTGACACTATTACTAATATCGCTAGCGCAGGAGCCAGGCTGCGAATTGTTCTGCCACGCGCCCACGCCAGTCCCGCAATTATGATAAAGGGCAGAACCGGCAGCCAATAGCGGTCCAGAAACCCTCCACTGACTAGATACGTACCCACAAACAGTATAATGCCCACCAGATACAGGAAGTCGGATGGTTCAGGCTGGCGAGTGCGCCTTGCGAGGGCCACAAAGCCGGGCCAGGACCTCTCAACAAGCCCCGCAAAGAGCCAGACGGTCAATGCTGCGCCTATGCAGTAAAGAAGGGTGGGGTTCGAGATTAAAGGCTGCAACCAGTAAAATGACAGCTCATTGAGAGTACTTTGCCCCTGCTCTACCAGGCTTAGTTTGCCGCGCCACAAGACGAAGACCAATGCCGATGACGCTATAGACATGATAGCGATCAACTTCCAATGGCGGACCTTGCCAAATAGAGGCGCCAGGAGGCCGGGCAAAAACAATTCAAGGTAAATAAAGTGACCCGCCCGCTTCGCCCATTCTGTTGGGCTTCGGAATAAGTCTCGTAGCTCTTCGCGTCCGACGCTGCCGCTGAACGTCGTTGGAAAGCCCCTACTCCACAGGAAATAGACCCCTGCCGTGAGCATGGGAAGCATAGCTATGGCGACTAACCTGCTTGGGGTCAAGCGTCGCGCGTAGAGAAGCCAGATAAATGCCGCTATTGCAACTGCAAGCCCAAATTGGCGTGTAAGGAAAGTTAGCCCGGTAAAGAAACTGCCGAGCCACAGCCATGCGTCCCCTCTGCCGTTCAGCCCTTCGAAGTAGAAGAGGCAACTTAATAGTAATAATGACAGAAAGGTGATTTCGGTCATGAAGCTGTAGCTGAGGTTGATGAAGTAAGGATTGAGGGTTAGAAAGGCTACCCCCAGGCCGCTCAGTCCCGGCCCAAATTGGAGCCTTCGCAACAGCACGTAGAACGTTATCGCGGTTACGATGCTAAGGGTCATAGTGGCTGCGGTAAACGTGGTGAAGTTGATACCGAATAGTTGAGCAAACAGCGCGCCCCAGTAAGCGTGCGCCACCATCGTGGACTGCGCGTATTCGGATGGTTGGAAGCCCTGGCCCATAGCCACCTGTTCGGCGGAGTGGACGTAAGTCCAATCGTCCATCACCGCGAAGTCATGCTGGATGGGCATGAGGACGAGTGCGAGGAAATAGCCCGCCAAGATAAGCGCCGTGGCGAGCAGATCATGTTTATTTAGACCCGGCCTAGTTGTGGTTGGGATCACTGATGAAGTAAATATAAACATCCTCTACATAAACGCCATTGAGGTTGCTATGGGGTAGTCTCTTATTGGATAGAGAAGTAGGGGCCGAGACATTGACACTTACTAACGCCTTGACAAGCAGTTCATTGAGACCGAGAACAGTGATATTTAACAAATCCAATCCCGAAACCTTGTTAGACTCCTTAGGCAATACATCCAGAATCTGTGAATATACTTTTCTTGGCCCCTCGGTGTCCACTTGAGACGAAGCTAGCATAAGCTGCCAATCATTGGCTTCTGCTGTATAAAGCCAGAAAGCAGCAACCAGTCTCAGAGGTGTATCCTTTTGAATGATAGATACTAACTGCCTACCTGCCTTGATCATTTTATCGGTGAGTTGTTCTTTCACCAATATTTCTTCAGCCATTCTAAAACTCCATTCGAGGTATCGGTGGTGGCAGAGAAGAAATCTCTCGCCTTCGTTTCCAATATATTAGTATCGTATCTGGCTTTTTCAGACCAGCTTTTCACTGAATTCCAGTTGATTTTAAAATCCCTATTCGATTTTAGCTCATTATCCAGGCTATCCTTTAGCTGTGCAATGTTAACTAGCTCCGAAAGATTATGTGTATAACTTTTGTTGACAGCCTCCTTATCAGGAAAGTCATACTGCTTGACCTGCTTTGCTATGCAAGCCTTTAGCGCGCACTCGACCGCGTATCCTGCTAGATAATAAGCTCCCGCATAGTAGCCGCTGTTGAGCAAAATCTCTGCTTCCCTAATTCTCACTTCTGCTAACCGTTGAAAATCAGCGCGATTCATCTATATCTCACCTATGGCATAGGCTGCCTGTAGCCCGCCGAGTAGCGACCGGTGACGAAATATTCTAGTTGGCGCTCGATGTCGGTGAGGAGGCTGCTGGCTCCGATACGGAAGAGACTGGGGCGCATCCAGTCGGTGCCCAACTCCTCTTTCATCAGGATGAGCCAGTCGGTGGCTTGCCTGGCGGTGCGTATACCTCCTGCTGGCTTGAAGCCCACCTGGTAGCCTGTCCTCTCCAGGTATTCGCGTATAGCGCGCACCATCACTATGCTGACGGGAAGCGTGGCGTTAGTGGCCTCTTTGCCCGTGGAGGTCTTGATGAAATCGGACCCCGCCATCATGCACACTATGCTCGCCTGGTAAATGTTGCGCAGGGTAGCCAGTTCGCCCGTAGCGATGATGGACTTCATGTGGGCGTCGCCGCAGGCCTCGCGGAAGGCGCGCACCTCGTCGTACAGAGCCTGCCAGTTGCCCGTCAGCACGTGAGCGCGGGAAATCACTATGTCTATCTCTTTCGCACCCGCGTCAACAGAGGCGTGTATCTCCTCTATTTTCTGCTCGAAGGGGGTCTGCCCTGCGGGGAAGCCGGTTGACACAGCGGCTACGGGTATGTCCGTGCCTTTGAGCGCGTCCACGGCGATGGGCACAAGGTTGTGGTATACACATACCGCGCCCACAGTTATGTCCAGGTCTTGCGCGCCCAACGCTTCCAGGATGTCGTCGCGCACGGGGCGGCGGGCTTTGGCGCAGAGGCGTATCACATTGCCGGGAGTATCGTCGCCCGCGAGAGTGGTGAGGTCTATGCAGGTGATGGCACGCAGCAGCCAGGCGGCTTGCCACTCTTTTTTCACCGTGCGGCGCGTGACCAGCGTGGCGGCGCGGCGCTCCACTGCGCTTCGGTTGATCCGCGTGCCGTATACCCAATCGAGGTCCAGGGGTATACCAGGATTTCGTTCCTTTTGGATTTTGGATTTTGGATTTTGGATTTCGGAGGGCTGCGCGTCGAGAACGGTGGAATGGGAGCCGTTCTGCTTGCCGTTGACGCCTGCGCGGCGTGTTTTGTGAAGGGTCGTCGCCATAGTTTTCACCTCGTGGTCCGGGGATGATATTTGGGTCTTAGATAATATTGTACTATAGCATACTATTTACCACAAAATTGCCTCTTGACAAACCAGGACTATGCAAAGTCGCTATATGCTCGAATCTTTATGCACCGCAGAGGCGCAGAGAACGCAGAGGACCTATAATAAATAAGGGTCCTCTGCGTTCTCTGCGCCTCTGCGGTGCATATGGCTTTTGTCTTTGCATTAGCCCTGCTTGACAAACCAGTTTGTTAGATATATAGTAATACCAAAGATATATCGCTATACGTCTTAGACATAGCGAAAGGAGTAACTAAATGAAAGAAAACATACACGAATTTCGGCACACGCACGGATCCTCGCATGGCGCTTTGCACGGTTTCTTGCACGAAGGAGGTCATCACGGCCACCATGAGCGAGGTCGCAGGGGCGGTCCCGGACGCGGCCCGGAATGGCAGGATTTCTTCGGCGGCGAGCGCGGCTGGGGCTGGGGTGGGCCATTTGGCGGCCCAGGCGGCCATCGTGAGCGGCTGGAACGTGGGCTGTTGCGTCACGTCATACTCAGCGTGCTTCAAGACGGCCCAAGGCACGGGTACGAGATTATCAAACATCTCGAGGAAAGAACCCAGGGCCACTACTCGCCCAGCCCCGGCACGCTTTACCCCACTCTACAGTATCTGGAGGACCTCAAGCTCGTCCGTTCCGAAGAGGAAGACGGCAGGCGCGTGTATCATCTGACCGATAGTGGGCGTGAAGAGCTAGACAAACAGCGCGGCCTGGTCGAAGGCTTCTGGTCCCGCTTCCGAGACCGCACGCCTTCGGGCGCGAACATGCACGAGCTAAAGTTCGCCGGCGACGCGCTAAAAGACTTGCTGAGAACAGTCGGAGGTGGTCTGCGCGGCGGGGTCTTTGCCGACGACCCTGATACGGTGCGCAAGGTAAGGCAGGCTCTCGAGCGCTGCCAGACCGAAATCCGCGAGATAATGGCGCAAAGCACAGCCAACCGTCCATCGCACAACCAGGATGAGCCGAACATTACCAATCCGCCTGCGTCTGATTCCGAAGGCTATCTGTAAACGGACTTTCCCTAAACCCCAAATGCAACCTACACTGAGGTTGCATTTGGGGTACCGTAAGGCGCAGCGTTTACGAATCCCAGCCAATACAGTCATGGAATAGGAATACCGACTGCCAGGTCTACGGTCAGCTAGCGACCTTCTATCCCTTGATCCTAAGGCGTAGTAGTAGCTTCTGGTGCCCCCATCATGGGTGAACTTATGGCTGACGGCGTCTCGCTGCCTTGTGGTATAGTGATGTTGAACTGGGCGGTCTCTCCAGCTATGTTTACTTTGATCGTATAGTTCCCTGGCTTGAATGCTATGTTGTTCCCGAAGTGCGTGTCGCTGGGGCCTTCCGCTACGCCGTACATTTTGGCTACCTGCACGGGGGTGGTCTCTTTACTGGCGTCGTTGGTGATTTCGATGCTCACGCTCTTGTCGGTTATGACCGCTCCGCTCTTGATGTCGCTGATTTTCACCTCAAGGTGGCGGTTAGGAGCCATGCCTCCCATCATCGTTGTCATCTCTCCGCTTACCATTACCTCCCCGGATGTAGCGCCCTTGGCCTCTTGGAGAGTTAACATCTTCTCAGACCCTCCAACGCGTAGATGCAACTTATAACTCGTTGTAGTGGCGTCCTGCTCTATTGCTGGCACCTCTCCGGCGGCCATCCCCTGGGTAGGTGTTTCTCCTATCATCCCTGTTTGTGTGGGCGTGGTGACAACCTCTGCCGCCGGAGCCGAAGTGTCCGTTGGGGCGGGTTGCGTTGGGGTTGCCGATCCCCCACAAGCGGTCAAGAGCGTTAGACATCCAAGTGCTACTAAAGCTATTAGCGCAGCTTTCAGGCCAATAGGTGAGATAATTCTTTTCATCCGAATCCTCCAATACTTATGCTGGCTTTCAGAAGTTCAGCATTGTGAGTTACGTAATTGACCAATCATTATATCAGCCTTTGCCCGTTTCTTGCCTAATTCCGGTATGAAGGGAATGCAACACCGTTTTGTCCGACATGAGCTTTATCACCACCAGCAACCCCACTGTCAGCCAAAACGTCAGCGCCAGGTCCATCGTGAAATAGGCCATGTCCATCAGCCCATGCACGGCGAAGTCAATCATAGAAGCCAGCAAGCCGAGAACCAACGCGCCCAGGGCGGTCCCCCGGCAGGCTTTCCACAATCGAAGGCTTACCCAGCCGAAATAACCGAGAACAACCAGAAGCCACGCCAGGCCGGGCACGCCTAGCCTCAGCCAGAAGTCGAATATCCAGTTGTGCGGGTGCGATATCGTCAGGAATCGCACGTTGGGCACCTCGTACTTTGGGTCCACATACAGGAACTGGTCCTGTCCGATGCCCGTGAACGGATGGTCCTTCAGCACCCGTAGCGCCGCGCTCCAAATCTTCAGGCGTGACACGCCAGTGTTGTCGGGCGTGGAGAAATCGAACATCGAGGTTATGCGCTCAATTTTGAGAAAGGGAAGCGCCGCCAAACCGCCAAGCACTGCTACTCCAAGCGCGACAAGCAACCTCTTGTCGAACGTAACCAACGCCACCGCAAGCATAGCCACGAACACGCCTATCCACGCTGCACGCGCGAAGCTGAATAGCACGCCAAGCGCCATGCTTATCGAGAGCAGACCCGCGCCTACACGCCATAGTCTCCACCGGGCCGGCAGAAAAATAGCCAGCGTCAGTGCCATGGGCAGCGCCCTGCCCATGTAGATGCCAAACGCGGTCGCGCTTGGATAGATAGAGGTGACGCGCCCTACGCCCTCCATGCTCCACGTCTGCCCGAAGAAAAACTGCTCCGCACCCTCGCGCCCCACCAGAGCCGCCGCGACGAGCCATGCGCCGACCATGCGCCACACATCGCGCTCGGTACGCAGCCAGCGCAGCATCATGCCAAAGAAAAGCAACGGTTCGAGCACCGTCCACCTGAACTCGCGCAGGGCAATCTTGCGAAGGTCTGCGGTAGGGGGTATAAGCAGCCAGAGTATACCTATTATTCCGAGGGCGGCGGCCAGCAACACGCCAGGCTCTTTCTTAAGAGAGGCTACATTGGGCATCTTGCGCGTTCTCGCCAGCGACCAGCCGTCACGCGCTATCCAGGCAGCCACGCCGCAAATTATGATCACTTCAGCCAGCGAGAAGTAGTAATTGCTGCTTATAGTGCGCGGCCTGTAAAACAAGGGGGCCGCCAATGGAACCATAGCAAGGCTCAGGTCCGGGCGATAAACGGTCAGCGCGAAGAAGCTGATAACGCCAATTACTATGGAGATAAACCCCGGCCCCAGGTAGAATATCCCCAGCGCGATAAGCATGGCGGTCAGTATCGCCGGTTCGGATTGCAGCAGGTTGAAGCCTGTGCGCGGCGTGGTTCTCGCTTCTGAGACTGGAATTTCCGTGTGCTCACTAATAGCCACACCGCCACTCAACTTTGCTTCTCCGATTGGGGCATGAACAGGGCGACCAACCCTACGAACGTCAGCGCACCTAGCAGCACAGTCAGCGCGTTAGCCAGCGCCCGTTTACCACCCGTCGGGCCGGTGTCCTTGTTGGTGTTGGTCTGGGCCTGCACCTGTTGGTCATAAGTGCGCAGCATGGCAAAGTAGTCGTTGTGCAACCCTGCTGCGTACTCAACGGAGCGCCCACTCGCCCAGATATTGGTGATGTCCTGGCCTATCTGGTCAAGTGTGGTTGTTGTCCCACCCCCGGCTGTATGGGGGTTGGGATCGGGATTCAGCGCGGCGATATGCGACCTCAGAGATGCTATCTGCTCGGCGACCTGAGCGCCACTTACCTGCGGTGGATCGGCCTTTTGTCCCACAGGCTCTGGGTAGAGCTTCAAGTGCTCCACGAAGGGAAACGTAGCCGTCCGCAACGACTCGCTTGCCGCGCCCAACGCCCGCGTCCAACCCATCAGTTTGTCGTCGTAGCTGTGCAGAGCCGCAAAATATCCTTCGCTCGCCTGAGCGTAGTCGTGTAGCACGCCCGCGTAGTCGCTGATTTGCGCGGCCACGTCCCTCACGGCGACCACTTTCTCGATGTCGTTGGGCGCGGCTTTAGCCTCGGCGATTGCGCTTCTGGCGCTAATGAGCATCGCTCCCAGATCGTGGCTCTTGACATACGCCTGATAGCGTGCCTGGGCCTCTTGAAACTGTCGGGATGCCGTTTGCGCGTTGCTGCGGTCTGTGGGAATAGTTTGGGCGGCGCGGGCTTCTTCCCCGGCCATTATCGGGGGCAACGGCGCGAACCAGGCTATAAGCAGCACGGCGAGGGCAGCGAGCGATATAGGGAGAAGGGAGTAGGGTGAGGGAGTAGTTGTCATTTCTATTCCCTCACCCTATTCCCTTCTCCCTATATGGCTATGGCGGCAGGTAATATGCACACCGATAGCGTCGGGGTCGTGCTTGCGGCTGCTGTCTTCATAGTAGGCAAGCCTCCACGTCGGAATGAAGATCGCCCTGCTAATGATCTTGACCAGCGTGCGCTTCCAGGTGGGCAGGTCCTCTTTGGAGAGCATCTCGCGCCGCCAGTAGTCGGCCACATCGTGTATTTGCCCTAACAGGTGGAAGGAGAAGGTGGTATCCGTAACCTTGAGGCCGCGCCGTTCAAGGATGCCTTTCATCCCATCGGTCGTCAGAATCTGGATGTGGCCTATGTGGTCGCGCTTCCAACGATGGATAGGCAGCCACTTGCTGTGCCGGAGCAGCGCGAAGATGGTGCGTTTGTTGCCTTCACACGGCACGAAGCAGTGGAACACACCGCCCGGCCTGAGCACGCGCGCAACCTCGTCCGCCGCCTTCCCAACGTCCGTGACGTGCTCGAACACGTCAAAGAGCAGCACAATATCGAAGCTGTTGTCCTCGTAAGGCAGCGCAAGAGCGTCGCCCAACCTATAGTTTATCTTGCCCGTCTTGTCAGCCGCTTGCGCTTCGGCCAGGGCGATGTGAGAGATGTCGCAGCCGTGGATGTCAAGGTCAGGCCGGTAGCGCAGGAACGCCCGCGTATAGCGCCCCGCCCCGCATCCAATCTCCAGTAGGGGCGCAAGGCCTTGCGCCCCTACCCCGTGCGCCCCCACCCCGCTCACTCCTACCCCGTGCGCCCCCACCCCTCGCACGCCCGACATAGCCTCCAGGCAACGCTCCAAACGGAGCGCCGCCAGATCCCGCGTGCCAGCGAGTAGCGCACCTCGACCCTCTACCGTCCTGGCGTCTTCGTAGTCGAATCTGAAGTCGTCAGACTCGTTTTGCGCTGTCCGTAAGCCAGCCTCTTTTTCGTTCAGAGTTACCATTGTCGCGTGCTACTCTCCCTGTCGGTAAGTGTACAGAATAGGGAGCGGCAACCCGTAGGGGCGCACGGCCGTGCACCCCTACCCCACACCAACATTTTCATTCCCGGTTGGTGGCCCAATGGGTAATAGGTTATTCTGTACATTAACCTCTCCCTGTCGGTTCACTTGATTGTCGCCACGCACTCGATTTCCACCATAGCGCCGAGCGGCAACCCAGCTACCTGCACGGTCGAACGAGCCGGTGGCATCTCCGAATTGAAATATTGCTTGTATATCTCATTCATAGCGGCGAAGTTTGCCATGTCGGTTATGAATACCGTCGTCTTGATTACATGGTCCAGCGAACTGCCCGCCGCTTCTAGCACCGCGCTCAGGTTGTCCAGCACGCGGCGTGTCTGTTCCGCCATGCCTTCTCCGGCCAGGTTGCCTGTCTTGGGGTCTAGCCCAATCTGCCCGGCAGTATAGACAAAATCGCCTATCTTGATCGCCTGCGAATAGGCTCCGATAGCCGCCGGGGCATGTGTAGTGTGTACGCGCTCTTTTTCAACCAATTTTGCACCTCACTTAGTGAAAATCGAGTGGCTAGTGGCTAGTGGCTAGTGGCTAGTGGCTAGTGGCTAGTGGCTAGTGGCTACTTACCTTGAAGAATGGACTGGCTTCTAACGGCTGTACGGGAGCCGTCTTGTCGAGGTCGTCAAGAACATCGTGCTGCACGCCGTTGTGAGAAACAACTTCTTCTCCTTGCTGCTTATTACTCCCCCCGCCGAACCTGCTTCTCAAACCGTCCAGGAGGCTGTAGAGCGCGGGTATGATAATGAGGGTGAGGAAGGTGCTGGTGAACAGGCCACCCACGACGACCGTGCCCAGTTCTGCCGCGATGATCGAGCCTTCACTGAAACCCAACACCAACGGCATGAGGGCTAGCATCGTAGCGATGGCCGTCATGAGGATGGGGCGCACGCGGGTCCGCCCACCCTGAATGAGCGCATCGTGAGTGTTGAGGCCGCGATGCTTGTACTGCTCCACAAGGTCGAGGAGCACGATGGCGTTCGTGACCACGATGCCTACGAGCATCAGCACGCCGATGAGCGCGCTCACGCCGAGGGGCCTGCCGGTTACGAAGAGGGCGACGATGGAGCCGATGGCCGCCAGGGGCACGGAGAACATGATTACAAACGGCGTAGAGAGCGAGCCGAAGGTCAGCACCATCACCATGTACACGAGCACGACAGCTATGAGCAGGGCCGTGCCTAGTTGCCCAAATGCCTCTGACTGCTGCTGCGACACGCCCGCGATGGTCACTTTGGTGCCCGCTCCGGGGTTTAGTTCATTTATCGCCTGCTGCGCGGCAACAGTCACGCCAGATGTGCTATCGCTGGTGATAGTGCCGTTCACCGAAACCGAGCGTTCCTGGTTGATGCGGGTGATGGAGACCGGGCCGTCGCTGCTAGTGACCTCAGCTATATCGCCCAGGGGCACGGGATTGGACGCCCCAACCTTGATAGCTTTGATAGCATCGAGGCTGTTCAGGGTGCCCGGATCGTAGGTGGCCTCAACGTCGTAGCTCTTGCCGCCAATAGTGATGTC
>JBBQIC010000019.1:0-20292 GCA_038324555.1 Chloroflexia bacterium | reverse complement strand
AAATCATACAGTTCCCAATTCAGCAGTGACACGAGTGGTAAGACCCAGCCAATAGTTCCACAAACACCAGTGGCTATGACCCACCAAAACCACAATGTCCACACCAATTGTGATTGAGTAACCCTCAACATTAAACCTCGGTTCAAGCATCCTCATCCATGTAAGGGCGTATTATCATGGACGAGGATGCTTGAGACAGTGTTCCTTCTCAATCCGCTCGTATTCGGCCTCTTCGTTAGCTATATCAGTGTCAATTTCATCCCGATTGGCATGATAATAGGCCAGTGCAGCATAGACCTGGGCTAACGTCAGGTGAGGTATTTCCTGCGCGATCTCCTCGGGACTTAACCCCAACTGATACCAGCCTACGATGCGCCGCACCGACATACCAGTACCAACGATGATGGGTCTTCCGCCACGTATCTTTGGATTCCTCGTTATTAACGTGCCGATGTCTATTGCCGTAGTCATGACCGATACTCCTTTCTACCGCACCTTACCATGCGCCACGAACTCCAACAAATCGCTCCGCGTAATCAAGCCCACAGGTTGACCTCCTTCTTCCACCAGCACGGCTGAGTTATTGGCGAGCAGGGCGGGAACCACCCGCTCTACCTCTTCCGCTACGTCTACGAGTGGGAAGGGCGGGTCCATAATGCTTTCGACTTTGGCGTCTACGAGGGAGGGGTCGCGGAAGACACGTTCGAGGAGATTGCGCTCCTGAATGGAGCCGATCATGGAGTGTACGTCGGTGAAGGGGCCGAGGCCGTTGCCATTGCCTACTCCAAGGCGGGTCACGGGCAGTTGGGAGATGCCATAATGGTGGAGCAAATCTATCGCCTCGCGCACGGTCTTGTCGGCGGGCACGGTGATGAGCACGGGCAGTTCGCGGTCGGGCCTGGCGACCAGGTCGCGCACGCGGGCGCTGATGCTCAGGCGGTCCAGGAAGCCGTTCTCGCGCATCCAGGCGTCGTTGTACAGCTTGGAGAGGTAGCCGCGCCCCGTATCGGGCAGCAGCACTACGATGTTCTGTCCTTCGTCCATGCGCTTCGCCATTTGCAGAGCGGCCCACATAGCTGTGCCTCCTGAGCCGCCGATTAAGATGCCCTCTTCGCGGGTCACACGTCGGGCTGTCTCGAAGGAGTCACGATCAGAGACCGTCACCCAGTCGGTGATGACCGTCCCATCAAATGTGCCTGGTATAAAGTCTTCCCCGATGCCCTCGACCTTGTAGGGGCGGGCGCGGGCCTCTGTGTAGATGGAGCCTTCTGGGTCGGCGCCGACGATGTGAACGTTGGGGTTCTGCTGCTTGAGGTAGCCGCCGACGCCGGAGATCGTGCCGCCCGTGCCCACGCCCGCCACGAAAGCGTCTACTTTGCCGTCCATTTGCCGCCAGATTTCGGGTCCGGTGGTCTCGAAGTGGGTGCGGGGGTTTTCGGGGTTGAAATACTGGTTGGGCTGGAAAGCGCCGAGTTCGCGGGTGAGGCGATCTGACACGCTGTAGTAGCTTTCAGGACTTTCGCGGGCTACGGCAGTAGGCGTGGTAACGACCTCAGCGCCGTAGGCTTTGAGGAGCGATATTTTCTCCTGGGAGACTTTGTCGGGCATGACGAAGACGCACTTGTAGCCGAGGATGCAGGCGGCGATTGCGAGGCCGGTGCCGGTGTTGCCGGAGGTCGGTTCGACTATGGTTCCGCCTTTTTTGAGCAGGCCCTTCTTTTCGGCAGCCTGTATCATGGTGATGCCGATGCGGTCCTTGACGGAGTTGCCTGGGTTGAACATCTCTAGCTTGGCGTACAGGTTGGGTTTGAGACCCTTGCCAAGCCTGGGCAGGCGCACTATTGGCGTGTTGCCGATGAGGTCGAGTACGCTATCGTAGACTTCCATGTCTGTGTCCTTTCGGGTCGGGTGATGGGCGACGCTGCCCGGCTGCGGTCATAGTTGGCGACCGTAGCTTATGATTTCGCTGGCTTTGTTTTGTTGAGACATATTGGTCCCTTTGTATGGATTATATGGGTAGAGGAAGGTGGAAGTCAATGGTTATTGACAGCTGGCAATTCTGGAAGTATAATATGCGTACTTGTGAGGAAGTCCGGATAATGTGTCAACTTTTGTCCTATTCTGCTATCTTATGTTATCACCGTTCTCATGCTAGGGCGCTACCAAGAGAACTTGACTACCTCACCGGCGCGAAGACTACCTAGCTTTGTCCTTCTCATTGTACCCTCTCGGTAGTTTATCAGTTACTCTCTAATAGCTGTACGTCCACACATCGCAATATACATAAGACGATAGTCCTCCGTCAGTCCTCGTTGCCTAACGGGTAGTTGACTGTGTAGGGAAGGGATATGCCTACGGGATGTGCTTGATTCAGTTGCGGCTTTTGTTTTCGTTTCTGGTAGATGATTTTTTTAAACAACAAGTACAAAGGAGTACCGAAAATGCCAAGCAAAACACATGACCATTCCCAAAGGTTACTGCGTCATTGGTCGTACAGGTTGGCGCTGGTTTGCGCTCTCCTGGTCGCCGGGGCGCTTATGCTCACAAGTCAATCTGCCCGCGCTCGTTCCCTCAGTGAGGGGCAGCACAGTGCCTCACAACGCCAGTCCCACAATGGTATGGGCAGGTTGTCGGGAACGGGTGAGCCGGGCGACAATCGAATGAAACCCTCGGCGGGAAAATCCTCTGTGGGCCAACCCCCCAGTATGGGGGAAGCACCCGCCCAGCCGGACCGACGCCCAAGCTGGAACCTCGTGGATAGCTCCAACGTCTTCACAACTGAGAACGAACTTCTAGTAGCATCGGCTGTATCGGCCAATAATATCTGGGCGGGGGGCTACTACTGCCTCGACGCTGCCTGCAATACATACCACACGTTGATCGAGCATTGGAACGGGAGTACCTGGAGCATCGTATCCAGCCCTAATGTTGATGCGGGCGGCTATGTTCGAGGTATTGCTGCTGTATCGGCCAATAACGTGTGGATGGTAGGCTTTTCGTGCCTCGACTCTGCTGGTTGCACCACATTCACCACCTTGATCGAGCACTGGAACGGCACATCCTGGAGTGTAGTCCCCGGACCCGACACAGGGGCTGGCAATAGTATTCTGCGTGCAATATCTGCGCACAGTGCTAACGATATCTGGGCCGTAGGCTCTCGCAATACTAATGCCTCGACGCTCACGGAACACTGGAACGGCACCGCCTGGAGCATCGTTCCCAGCCCTAACCCCGGTTCAGTTGTCAATCGCTTTCAGGCCGTAGATGTCCACACATCTAGAGATGTCTGGGCTGTTGGGTTCTTCTGCACAGACAGCGACTGTACCTACCCGCAGACGCTCACAGAGCACTGGAACGGCACTGCCTGGAGCGTTGTCCCCAGCCCCAATGTGGGCACTTTTGGCAGCCTCCTGCTCGGTACGTTTGCGAGGAGCGCTAATGACGTTTGGGCGGTAGGTTACTATTGCACAGACAGCGACTGTAATGGGGATCAGACGCTCATAGAGCATTGGAACGGCACTGCCTGGAGCGTTGTCCCCAGCCCCAATGTCGGTACCGTTCACACCGTTCTGCACGAGATTGTTGCCCTGGCTCCCGATGATGCCTGGGCTACGTGGGGGTACTGCGACGAGGGCACCTGTCCCAATTTGATGCTGCACTGGGACGGTCACACCTGGAGTGTTTACCCAATCAGCAGCCCTGGCACTTTGGATAATGGGCTCAACGCTTTTGCGGTGGTTGGGCATAAAGACATCTGGGGGGTTGGGTACATGAACAGCGGCAGCGGGTATCGGACGCAGGTCCAGCACTTTACCAACCACGACGGGCACTGATGGATATTAGCAGTTAGACCCGAACATCGTAGTATGTGAACAGGGCGCGATAAATCACGCCCCTACGAGTAATCTCCGTAGGGGTGTGATTTATCGCGCCCTCTCCGGGGATGAATTGCAATAAGATTAACGTTCGTGCAGCTTTGGAACGGCCATTGAATCTAACTGCGACGCCAACTGTTCCATAACCCACATTCGGATCAGCGTTTGATAGCCAATCCCTTTATGCCCAGCCACCATTTTTAGATTGTCAATTGTTTCTTGGTCGAATCGAAGGGAAATATGGACCTTACGTGGTCGCGGGCCGACGAACCTTATATTTACGGGGGTAGTTTCATCAAGGAAGTCCGTAGAATCGTGAGTATCCCAAAACTCAGACTCTTCTTGCTCATTCTCGAATTTAGGGATTTTAGCCATATTACACCTCACTTGCGCTCATAGACACGACGTTCCCTTTTCTCCATAGATCGTGCGCTGATAATCCTGACAAAACGTAGACCATCAATGATTTTATATACGAATTAGGTGGTGCGCTTTGTACTCTTGTGGATCTTGGGCGTTTTTTCGATGACATTGATGGGTGATAAAGTGTCTACCACCTCCCCACTTCTCACCTCCAACAGCGTGGCCTTCTCCAAAAACCCCGCATCGAAGCCCGCCAAATCTGCTGTCGTTATAAGCGCCTGATAGTCCTGGCCGCTTATCGTGTTGAGGAGATAACCTCGGCGGCGTGTGTCTAGCTCGGAGAGGATGTCGTCTAACAGGAGGATGGGTGTGTCGCCGGTCTCGGCGGTCATGAGGCCCACTTCGGCCAGCTTGAGGGCGAGCACTGCCGTGCGCTGCTGACCGCGAGAGCCATATGCTCCCAGGGGCAGTTCGCCCAGTTGAAAGAGCAGGTCGTCGCGGTGCGGGCCGAGCACGGAGACGCCACGCCGCACTTCCTGGGGACGCAACTCTTCCAGTTGACGCTTGAACTCCTCGGCTATGCGGGCGGTGTGGGCCTCCACATGCGGAATGCGGCCCCTGAGCGAAGCGGCGTCGGGCGATGCGGCATACTCGTCTGTGCTGAGGTCGGCGAGGGACGTTTCAGCCTCGATTTGTGCTAGCAGTTCGGGCATAAGCGCCTCTCTAGCTGTTGGCGCGACGGCTGACTGGTACGATACGTTGAAGCGCAGTTCGGCTGTCGGGCGGCGCTCGCGGAGCATCTGGCGGGTGTCCGCTTTGCCGTTGGTGGCGTCGGTGCCCGCCAGCAGATGGTGAATCGTCTCGGCGCGGCTGGACAGGCGGGTGGCGAACACCTCGCGGCGCAAGATAACATAGGAGCCGTGCTTGACAAGCTCCTCGTCCCAATAGGCAAGCTCTTCGGCTACGCTGGACGAGTTGGGGTTGCGGCCTTGCTCGCGTATGCCCCTGAGAAGGGAGTTGCGCTGGGCGAGAACCTTCATGTACTGCGAGAGCAGGCGCACGTAGCGGTTGTCCATCTGCGAGATCGTCACGTCCATGTAGCGCCGCCTGAGCGTAGGCGGGCCAGTCACCAGGTCCACGTCCTGCGGCGTAAAGAGCACCACGTTCACCTGCCCCACGAGGTCTAGGGCGCGGCGGGCCACCCCGTTCACCTTGATACGTTTGCGCGCCTGTGCTGTGAGCGCCAAGCCGCCCGGCCCGTCGTTCATCTCATCTCGCACTACCAATATCTCCACTGCCAATGGACCGCGCGTTCGCTCAACTTGCGCCGTTACGCGGGCGAAGGATGGCGATCCCAGGTCGTTGGGGGCGGCGAAGTTGATCAGTTCGAGGTCGGAAGTAGTGCGAGATGAGCGGGTTGTGGCAAGGAGGTAGATGGCTTCTAAAAGGGAAGTCTTGCCGGAGGCGTTATCTCCCTGTAGGACGGTCACGCCGGGCGACAGTTTGAGGTCTAACCGCCTGTAGTTGCGGAATTCGTCGAGGGTTATATGCTCACAGTGCATGGGGAATAGGGTGAGGGAGTAGGGTGTTTGGGTAGGGGCGCACGGCCGTGCGCCCCTACAGGTTCTCCCTATTCCCTACCGGCGGTATCGCACACCTTCGCCCGACTTGTCTTTGTTCAGGCGGCGGTTGAGATGCAAGCCCTCTAATACAAACTCAACAGCGGCGGCTACGGCGGCGGGGTTGCCCTGGGCGTCTAACTTGTTGATGGCGCTGCGCATACCTTTGAGGTCGGCGGCCTGGTGGACGTATTCCATCGCGGGCATCGTATCGGCTACCTCGACGGTGAGGCCGTTGTGGAAACGGGTCACTATGTCGTCGAAGTCTGCCACCGAGAAGCGGCGGTTCCAGGCGGCGAGAACAGCCCCTTGCATCATCTTCTCTATCAACTTATCTTCGCGGGTGTCACCCACGCTCTCTATCTCGATCTTGCCTGCGGTGGATGCCACGAGCGCGGGAAGGTCGGTCACGCGGGGTACGACGCGGTTCTCGTTCAGCTTGATAGCACGCTTGAGGGCATTGCTGATGAGGTTCTCGTAGTTGGAGATAGAGACGCGCACCGACACGCCGGAACGCTGCGATACGTCGGGGTGGCGGCGGGCAAGGTGGGTTATCTCGGCCACTATCTCTTTCATGTACTGAGGCACGTCTATCTCGTAGCCCGACTTGGAGAAGGAGTTCATCTCCTGCTCCATGATGTCCATCTCCTGATCGAGCGTGGCTGGGTAATGGGTGCGAATCTGCGAGCCTGCGCGGTCTTTGAGGGGCGTGATGATGCGCCCACGGTTTGTGTAGTCTTCGGGGTTGGCTGAGGCCACCAGGAAGAGATCGAGGGGCAGGCGCACCTTGTAGCCGCGTATCTGCACGTCGCGCTCTTCCAATATGTTCAGGAGGCCCACCTGTATCCTCTCCGCAAGGTCGGGTAGCTCGTTGATGCAGAAGATACCGCGATTGGTGCGGGGCATCAGGCCATAGTGGATAGTCAGTTCGTCGGACAGATAGCGACCCTCAGCAACCTTGATGGGGTCTACTTCACCTATCAGGTCTGCTATCGTGATGTCGGGCGTCGCTAGCTTCTCGCCGTATCGGGCGTCGCGGGGCAGCCACTCTATCTCAACGTCGTCGCCGTGTTCGGAGACGAGCTTGCGGCCCTCGGCGCTGATGGGGTCGTAGGGGTCGTCGTTGATTTCGCTGCCTTTGATGATGGGGATTTCATCGTCGAGTAGGTTGACCAACGAGCGAGCCATGCGGGTCTTGGCCTGGCCGCGCTCGCCCAGGAAGATGATGTCCTGGCCGGAGAGTATGGCGTTTTCGACCTGTGGGATAACGGTATCGTCATAGCCGACGATGCCCGGAAATATCGTCTTGTTGTCGCGCAGCTTCTGGATGAGGTTCTTGCGCATCTCTTCTTTGACGGGGAGCGCCTGATATTCGCTCTGCCGAAGCTCGCCCAGGGTTTTGGGTTTAGATTGTTTGGATGTTGGAGGCATTGAAGATTGGTCCCTCTGTCGTTTCTAGAGTTCTGGGATTTTGGATTCGAAATGTCTATTTTAGTGGATAGGATGTTGCTTTGCTCTTATACTATTACTATACGGTTTTGGGGATGATGGGTCAAGGAGATACGTTTTTGCGTTTAGGGCTGATGCAAAGTCACTTATCGGACGATGAATGATAAGCGACTTTGCATCAGCCCTAAAATGGACCACCAGGTATATTGCAACATCGCCACTTCTCAAGTATAATAACTCATGTTACGCAGCCCCGCACGGCGGCTAATGAGTATTAACAACTCACCTTACGCAGTTGGCTTAACGGAGGAGAGGAGCTAACCCTTGTCATTCTGAACGGAGTGAAGAATGACAAGGGTTGTTTGGTCCCGCTCCTTCAAGAGGTTGCGTAAGGTGAGTAATAAGCTATATTCCGCAGTCATCACCATGACAGCCGGGGCGGGAGTCTACCTAAACAGGAGGGGTGCAGATGTCGAGACACAATAGAGGCTATATTAGCAAATGGTATTTGTTGGCGCTTCCGACCATTGCGGCGCTGGGGTTGCTGCTTGGAATTGGGCTAGGAGCCAGCGTCTCAGTCTCGGCGGCTACAGTAGACCCATCCGAGACTACTGCTTTGGCAGCCCGCGGCAGTTTGGGCAGCAACAGCTTCGGCAAGATAAGCGCATCAGCGCCCCTGACTACACCTACCTTGCCACCCACCGCCACATTCACGCCTACGGCCTCGCCTACCAATACATTCACGCCTACATTCTGTCCGGGGTGCTGTTTAGCACCCATGTGTACACCTACCTTGCCTCCTACCCGCACCCCCACGTTCACGGTCACACCTACTCCCACATTCACGCCCACTTTTTGCCCAGGATGCTGTTTAGGTTTAGGTTTAGCGCCAAACTGCACGCCCACGCTCCCACCTACGTATACGCCTACTCTCACACCTACTCTGACCCCTAATTCTACGCCTGGAACCCGGCTGTTGACGGGCCACGTCTTCTGGCAAGGGGCGCCTGCACAGCCCGACCCCAGGCAGTCGCAACCGATCTCGTTGACGCTGAAATCAGGCGCGGCTGAATATAATTATCCTCCGGCAAATACGGACGATGGCGGACTCTTCACGATAGACGTGAGCGCCGTGTCGCCCGGGCCTTACACCTGGCGCGCTAAGGGGCCGAGAACGCTTGCAAATTCCGGCCAGTTCGTCCTCGCCAACGGCTCGAATCAGTCGGTGGAGATGGGCATGATGAGGGCGGGCGACGCCAACAACGACAACGTTGACAACGCCGCCGATTTCAACGTCCTGCGGCAAACCTTCAACAGCACGACCGACCTGCGCGCAGATTTCGACAATAGCGGCATCGTGGCCGTGTCCGACTTCAACCTTCTGAGGACAAACTTTGGGCTGTCGGGAGCCCCGCCGCTTACTCCATAAACATTCTATTATCACGAAACAACAATTCGCCCGCGTCCTTCGGAGCGAATGTCAGGGCTGATGCAAAGTTGGCAAACCGACGATAGACGATAGACGATAGACGATGCCTGCTCAATCGTCCATCGTCCATCGTCCATCGTCCATCGTCCATCGTCCATCGTCCATCGTCCATCGTCCATCGTCCATCGTCCATCGTCCATCGTCCATCGTCCATCGTCAAGGGGCACGCTCCAACGACTTTGACAAAGCCCTATTTTTGCGTTCTCAAAGTATTGACACGGCGCGCAAGAACTGGTATATATACTACGGCGCTGTCTAGGCTATAGAACCTGTTATAATGGCCTTCGCTGACTACATTCTCTCCCTGTCGCAGGTTCTGTTCTTTGCCAGACGCGATGGTCTCCAGCAGAGGGTCTCGCGTCGCGTCATGCAGCATCATCGCACCTTTACGTCCTAGCACCGTTCCGGCAACATTTTAATACACCCGATAAGCGCTGGACTGGCGAGTTGCCGCAATTATGCATTAAGCTCGTTCTTGTTCGCGCTTTAGCTGTTGTTGGTTGTCAGGACCTAGAAATGGTGCGACAGGGTCTGCTGGACTGCGCCCAGGAGAGAGCAAGCAACGGTCAATACCCAAATAACCCAAAAGGAGAAACCTAACCATGACAGCACAAGAAGAGAAACTAACCACGTCACGAGATCAACCCGATTCATGTAATTTCCTGCTCCTATATATCTTACGCGCCTTTGGTTCGAAAGCGGGCGATCCCAACTACGATGTGCGAGCCGACATCTACCCGGAAACCGGCCTCGATGGTCATGTGAACATTCAGGACTTCAACCAGTGGCGCAGGAAATGCCTTGGTCAAACGGACATGTCGGCTGCCGGCTCAACTACCATCGAACTCGGCCAGGGGCTTTCCGTCACTGTGAACTGGAAAGGGCAGGTGAATAGCTAATCTGCGAAGGGCTAGTTGCAGGGTACAACATGACAACTGGTTCATCAACGGATCAACATATAAAGAAGCTTCTGGTCATGACCAGAGGCTTCTTTATATGTTGATCCTATACGAACAATGGGCAGAGGCTAAACGTTGATACGTCCACTAGCCCTTTGTCGGTTATCTTCAGTTCAGGGATGACAGGCAGAGCGAGGAAGGCCATCGCCATGTAGGGGTTGTCCAGCGTGCAACCCAAAGACTTGGCTGCGTCGAGAAGCTGGGACATGGCGTCTCTTGCGTATTCCAGAGGTTGGTCGGACATCAGACCTGCTACGGGCAGGGGAAGCCGCCCAAGCACTTCGCCGCCTCTTACCGCGCATATGCCTCCCCCCATTGCGACGATGGTTTGGGCCGCAATCAGCATCTCGGCGTCCGATGCGCCAACCACGACAATATTGTGCGAGTCGTGCGCGATGCTGGACGCTAGCGCACCTTCTCGTAGGCCAAAGCCCTTTACCAGCCCCAAGCCAACGTTGCGCGTGCCAGCGTGTCGCTCAACGACGGCTATCTTCAGGAGGTCGCGCTCAGGGTCGGCAACTACTTGTCCGTCGCGCGTCGGGGCCCGCTCTATAAGCGTGCGGGTTACGATTTGCTCTGGGATAGCGCCGATGACGCGGACGGTTGTACCCTCGGCCTTGATGACGAAGGATGTTTCACCGAGGCCGGGCGCGCTAACTTTGCCTACAGGCGGGGGTGTGTTATTGCGTTGGTGTACTAATAAGCTCCCGTTTTCAGCAACCAGACGGCCCGATGCGAAGGTGCGCGAGATTCGCAAGTCATAGAGGTCACTGAAGGTCACTATGTCGGCCAGGTAGCCGGGAGCGATGGCTCCAAGGTCGTTCAGGGCGTAATGGCGCGCGGTGTTGAGAGACGCCATCTGCAAGGCTATCACCGGGTCCAGCCCTGCGGCTATCGCCATGCGCACGCTATGGTCAATGTGGCCTTCTTTTTGCAGGTCGTCTGGCTGCTTGTCGTCGGTGGAGAAAGAGCAGAAGCGCGCGGTTCTCTCGTTGACAATAGGCAGTAGGGCCGCCAGGTTCTTCGCGGTCGAACCCTGGCGTATGTAGACCTGCATACCGGAGCGCAACTTCTCAAGCGCCTCCTCGGTGGATACGCTTTCATGGTCGGACGCCACGCCCGCCGCTATATAAGCTTGCAGTGCGAGGCCGCTCACCATGGGCGCGTGGCCGTCAACACGCAGCTTTGCCTGGTGACCCAGCAGCGCCTTGGCTACCATGTCATCCGTGCCCCCGACCACGCCTGGATAGTTCATCATTTCGGCTATGCCCAGCACGCGAGGCTGGTTTATCAGCGATGCTAAGTCTTGCGCATCCAGTTGAGCGCCGGAGGTCTCCATGTGGGTGGCTGGCACGCACGAGGAGAGCATCACGAACACTCTCAGAGCTAACCCTTCGCTTGCTCTAAGCATGAACTTGATGCCCTCGATGCCATGCACGTTAGCGATCTCGTGGGGGTCGCTCACGACCGAAGTTGTGCCGTGAGGTAGGACAGCGTTGGCGAACTCGGCGGGTAGGAGCAGGCTGCTTTCAATATGAACGTGGGCGTCAATGAAACCGGGGGCTATATATTGGCCTCCGAGGTCAATAGTCTCTTTGGCCTGGTACTCGCCGGGTGTGATACTAACACCTGCTATGCGATCCCCGAAGATTGCTACCTCAGCCGAGTATATTTCGCCCGAGAGCACGTTGACTAGCTGGCCGCCTTTTAGCAGCAGGTCTGCTGGGACATCGCCGCGCGATACGGCAAGGAGCGCTTTCATTTGGTTTGGGTTCATGTCGAAGGGTGTAATCATTGGATTGCAAATCTGCCTTTCTGGATTATGTGCATTATGGTGGGAGCTATAGGCACGCCTGCTGAGGTGTCGCTGTCAAAGCTCTCTTGTTTAGTAAGTGTTCAGATTAGGGTTAGAGGTAGGGGTAGGGGTAGGGGCGCACGGCCGTGCGCCCCTATGGGTTGCCGCCCCCTATTCTTCTGAAAATAGGGGTAGAGGAGAAAGCCGTGTAGGGGCGAACCTTGTGTTCGCCCTCTCTGCATACCGCTTCGTCAAGAGGGCGAACACAAGGTTCGCCCCTACAGATAGATTTTCCTTTATCCATAATCTGAACACTTACCTTGTTTAGCGTTTGGAATTATTCTACAACCTAAGCCTGAGTTTGTACACTTGGTTTATCGGGGGTAAGTGTTCAGATCAAAGGTATAATCGTAGGCTTGGGGGACTACCTAGTGCCTGCCCTCTCTCCTTATCACCAACATCCTGGTATACCACCAGGGCAGGCCCCCGTGCCTGCCCCTACGGATTACACCTTGATCTGAACACTTGCTGTTCTATGGATCAGGGCTTCGCACAGCCGAGCATTGGAAGCCAATAAACCCGTATTATCGGAGCAATCCCGCAATTACATCCCCATCCACCTCTGCCCGCTCCTTCGCCTTGTAAGCAGCCACTCTCACAATCTGACCTTGTTCCTCCCGCATCTCCCACAACATCCGCAACTTCATCTCTATCTCCTCAGGTGGTGGGTTACGTGCCTCGACCTCTACCACCCAACGCTCTGCCCCTATGAGGCGCATCAGGCCGCGCACTTTGCGGGCATAGGCCAGCGCCAGCATCGGCACGCCCTGCCCCGCGCCGAAAATTAGAGCGTGGAGCCTCATACTCACCAGCAAATCAGCGTGACTGATGGCGGCGGCAATTTCGGACGCAACTGGTTCAACCTCCAATTGCCGCAACGCCTCGTGGAGCACGCCAAGCCGCTCGGAAGCCTGGATGACGGCGCGTATCGTCTCATCGTCACGCCCCGGCCATAAGGATAGGAATTGAACACAAGCGCCGAACTCATGGGCGCAGAGGAGTGCTCCACGCGCCACAGCTTCGATAAACCGTTCTGTACGTTCGGTCTGGGCTTGCGTGCCCATATGCAACTTGCGGCGGAGGCTTATGGGCAACAGGTAATGAAGGTTCAGGCCTGGGCGGTTGTGCGGCAAGTCGCGCAGGCAGAATATCACAGTCGGTTGGCTGTTTCTCTCTTTGGACTGTGATAGCGCACCTGGCCCGATAAGGAAGGCAGGGTCCGCTCTTACCGTTACTTGTTGCTCTGGAACGCCAGCCCTCGAAAGAAGTCGTTTCGAGCCAGCGTCACGCACGCTGAAATAGGTAGACGAACGGCAGATGAACCTGGCAAGCAACTTCCCTAGGAGGGTGTCGAGCGGTTCCACGCCCAGACCCCAGCCTATAACTTGCAGGCCAAAGAACCGAGCCAGTAGGACGTAAAACGCGTAGATAGGCAGATTGTATACGCTCGTGCGGTCCTGTATCAGACCGCCGCCTCCGAGGATCAAGGCTTTGGACTGCCGCAGGGTTCTGAGCGTGCTAAGGTTTGCGAGACTTCGTGGGCTGCTGCTTATTCCCAGGCGCATAGAAGTCTTGGAAGGGTTTATCGAGAGCGCATGAAGATTTGCGACGCCGCGCCGCTTCAGCGCGTCCACGATGGCTTCAAGCACCGCTTCGTCGCCTGTATTGTCGCTTCCGTACCAACCGAGTATTGTGACCTGGGAGCGGGACTTAGGATTCATGATTAATAGGGATCAGGGATCGTGATTCGGGAACTGATCCCTGATCCCTGATCCCTGATCCCTCGTTCGCTGCGCCCTTCGCGGCTCGTTTCGCTGGGTTTGAACCACCTGCATGAACACCTTCATGTACCGGGCGGCTACGATGTCCCACGAGTAGTGCTTTCTGGTAAACTCCCTGGCTTTCCGACCCAGCGCTTCGCGCTCTTCGTCGTTCTCAAGTAGCTCAATAATAGTGCTGACGTAAGCCTCAACGTCCAGTGGGTCCAATAGAGTGCCATTTTCTCCCGGTATGATGGCCTCTGGGATGCCGTCGAGCTTTGACGCTACGACATATCTGCCTGCCGCTGCCGATTCCAGGGCCACTAGCCCGAAGCCTTCTATATCGTTTTGGACGGGGACATTGGGCATCACGAACAGGTCGGCCAGATGGTAGGCAGCGCGTAGCGTGTCGTCGTCAACCCTGCCCAGGAGCACTACGTGGTCGTTAAGGTGGAGGGAGGTGATGCGCGTCTCTATCAAGTCGCGTTCGGGGCCTTCGCCGATTATCAAGTAACACACGTCCTGACGGTGGGCGAGTATGCGGGGCATGATTTCGGTGAGGAAATGCACCACGCCCTTGCGCTCAATCAGCCTGCCGACGGTCAGAAGCACCTTGCGCCCGCGCAGGCACGTCAAGGCGACACTTTGCAGATTACGCATCCCCTGCTGGGTATAATGGTCTGTGAACTCCGTAATATTCACGCCATTGGGTATTACTTCGCACAGAGAAGCAGGCACACCGCGCTTGATGCACTGGTGGCGCGTGTAGCTGCTCACGCAGATAATTTTGTCCATGCGCTGCAAGCACCTGGGGATGAGCCACTGGTATATGCGGTTGGAATACGTTACGTCCAGGCCATGCACCGTGACCACTACGGGTATGCGCAACAAGAACTTCAGCGTGAGGCCCAGCGGGGCCAGTAGAGCGTCCGAAAGATGTATCAGCTTGACGTGGTTGGAGCGCGGCACGGTGAATACGCTGCGCAGGAAAGCGTACACAACGAAGAAAGGCAGGAACAGCGACGAGCCGCCCCAGTAAATCGTCAGTGTAGGGGTGAGTCGCCCAACCTCCCTGGTAAGGCTCTGGCTTAGTCTCTGCATACCTCCAACCGAGGGAGGGTGCTTTCGTGTGATAAACAAAATCACCGGTGTTGGGGAATGTGCTCCTTTGTAGGGTGAGGGAGTAGGGTGAGGGAATAGGAATAAGAACTATTCCCTTACCCTACTCCCTCACCCCATTTCCACGTATTACTTCCTCGTAAAAAGCCAGTTGCTGATCGGCCAGCGCGTCCCAGGTGAATTTTGCGGCCCATTCTCGCCCGCGTGCGCCGATTTCCGTTCGCATCTGCTTGCTGCTTGCCAGCTTTAGGAATGCCTGTGCCAAAGCGTGCGTGTCGCCTTCGGGCACAAGGACACCGTGTCCCTGCGGATAGGGCGGCGCTGCGTCTCGGACCCCTATTATATCTGAACCTGCAACCGGCGCTCCGGCGGCTCCCGCTTCCAGAGCGGTCAACGGCCAGGCTTCGTAGCGCGAGGGCATCGCCAGACAAAGCGCACCTCGCATAAGCCTTGCCGCCTGGGCCTTCTCGACCGCCCCCAGTATTCGTATGCGGTCTTTGTAGTGGGCGCCTTCTGCCAGAGAATTGAGTCGCTCCATCTGCCCTTCCGTGCCACCTCCTGCTACCAGCAGCCGGACATCTGCCATCTGCTCGGCGAACAGGTCAAATGCCTCCACCAGCCTATCGAGGCCCTTCTGGTAAACGTCAATCCTGCCCAGCGAGAGGATGTAATCTCCTCTTTGGAGTGGTTCTGCCTGCCCGCTCTCGAAAAATAACGGATCAACGCTATTGGGTACGACCCGCACGTTTATCTTCCCGTCCACGTTGTGCCGCAGTTGTCCTGCTATTCCGGGTGACACCGCGACGAAGTTGGTAAAGAGAGATAGCACCGGCCTTTCGACCAGCCTGGGTCCCCAACCCGCCAGGCCGTACTTGCCCGGAGCGTGAGTACCCGACAGGTTTTGCACGCTCGCTATCGCACGCGCTCCCTTTGGTTTCCAAAGTGGGGACGCAACCGGAGAAAAAGGCGACACATCCTCGATGACTATATCATAGCCTCCACGCTTTATCAAGCGGGCTGCTCCCACCATGAAGCCAAGCCTGCTCAATACGTACGACTGAGAAAGTCCAACGCGCCTGTAGAACACGCCTCGCCGCTGCTCCCTGGCCCGCGCTCCTGGATATTTCCCGCACACCACCACGATATTATGTCCGCGCTCCGCGCTGCGACTGTATATCTCCAGCGTGCGGGTTGCTCCGCCTCCACCCAGCCAGGGGTTGCCCATGTCGTCGTAGATTATGTGAAGAATACGCATATGTGGGTTGTGAAGGACGATGGACGATGGACGATGGACGATGGACAAATAGCTTTGGTCCATCGTCTATCGTCTATCGTCCATCATCAAAACCTCGTTGAAATAGCCGCCCAAATCGCTTCTCCCAGCATCGTCCCGGCGCGCGACAGCAGCGCGGCGGCTGTGGCTACTGGTACGGGTATGCCGAGAAGCGTGGTCAGGAAGGTGATGACCAGGCCCTCGCGCACGAAGAAGCCTTGTGGTACGAATACGGTCAGGAAACCTGCCAGCCATGCAGCCGTGAAGAGGCCCACTACCGCCGGAAGCTGCGTCCACGAGAGCGTAGGGTAAAGGGCTGCCGTCAACACGAAGGACATCACGCCGTAGTGCAGCCAATTTAGCGTGAAAGGCCACAGCAACCCAAGCATATCCCGCCGCGATAGCTGCACCTCAACCGGCTTTCTCTTGAAGCGCGCAAGACCCCAGTTGAGCGACCTGAACAGGAGCCTGGGCTGCATTACCAACGCCAGGAGCAGGACCAGCACGCTTATTCCAAGCCACAGGGGAGCGTCTCGCCACACTATCAGGCTCAGTGAAGCTACCATTCCGGCGGCTACGACCAGCAGCCCAGTCTCAATGCCTATACTGACGGCTGTGATTACACGCGGCACTCCCTCTTTTTCCGCCAGGTAGACTCGGCTGACGGCGTACCACATCTGTCCCGGTAGGTAGCGTGCCAGGGCAGAGTGGTAGCCTATGCGTATGCAGGTCAGGAATGGCAGGGGATAGCCAAGCACTCGCATGGTCGCCCACCAGCCGTAGACTACTACCGGCCCCCGTAACAAAAGTAGCACGAACGCCAGTGCCAGGTAAATTGGATCCAATACCCACTTGTATTGGAGTATCTTCGGAAGCTGGCTGAACAGCGCTAGCCCAAAGGACAGCACTATGAGTGCGACTATCCCTACCTGCAAGCGACGCCGAGCGACGGGAGAGTGCAAAAGGTTGCTGGCGGAGCCTGCTAAAGATTTCACAATTGAACTCTATACAAGGCTTCGTTCTTTGTCAAACGTTTGCATGGAGGTAAGAGTTCAGAGTTGGGGTAGAGGAAAACTCGTAGGCTTGGGGGACTACTCCGTGCCTGCCCTGGTTGGCGCACCCGGACATTGGTGGTAATCCAGCAGGGCAGGCACGGAGTAGTCCCCCAAGCCTACGACTGCACCCTAACTCCTCTGAAAATAGAAAGGGCGGACCCCGTAGGGGCGCACGGCCGTGCGCCCCTACACAGATGGCTATTTTCATTCGTGATGGTGGCCCGTAGGGTCATGGCTTACTCTGAACATTTACACTGTGACGAATCAGGGCTGATACAAGATCGCGGAAGCTATAATTCACCGCAGAGTAACTATGAGCGGGCGCACGCCACCCGCGGATGAAAATAGGTCGGTTGCCCCGTAGGGGCGCACGGCCGTGCGCCCCTACCTGCCCCGATCCCTGATCCCTATTTTCACAGCAGACGCAAAGAGCGCAAAGCATGTTATAATCAATCACACGCCTGATTAGGAGGTCATTTATGTTAGTTATCATGGTCAGAATACCTGTCGGTTCCGGTAAGGACGCTGAGAGGCTGGAGGAACGCTTTCGCAACCGCGCCGGGTTGGTGGACGACCAGCCAGGCTTCTTGGGATTTGAATTGCTGAAGGGCAAAGACGAATATATCTCGCTGACACGCTGGTCCAGCCAGGAAGACCTGGATAGGTGGATGATGAGCCAGGGCCATGCAGAGGCCCACGCGCACACTTCTCACCCCACCGGCGGAGGCCACCCTCGCCCCGGCGCACACCCAGGCGCGACTTCAGGGGGCGACACGCCCGCCGCGCTAACGGGCAGCATTATGATTTACGATGTGGTGATTCCCTCTGGTAAAGGCGGGTAGTTGGGCGGCATAGGTAATACACTCTCCGGGTTATCCTGGCTCTATGTGCTTGGCGCGGGCTATACAGCATACCAGTTGAGCAGGAATTGGCGCAGGTTCTGGGCCGACACGCTATCGCCTGCGAGCTACCAACTGGCGGTAAGTGTCGCCTTTTTCCTCCTGGTGCCAGTTGCGGTGCTGCTTCACGAATTCGGGCATATCCTAGCGGCATGGAGCACAGGCAGCCGCGTGCTAGGGCTGCACTACTTCCTCTACTGGGGCTACGTCGAATATATACCGTCCAGTAGTAGCGCGCTGCTCGATTGGTACGTGGCTCTCGCGGGCAACTTTGTGAGCTATTTGGTGGGGATTGTGTGCATCGTGGCGGCGTTGCGCCTCACCAAGCTAAAAGCAATCGTGCGCGTGGTGCTAATGCAGCTAGGCATCCTCCAGTTGGTCCAGACCCTCATAGTCTACCCACTCATGAGCCTAGACCCCAGCTTTGTAGGCGATTGGAACAGTATCTATTCTTTCCACGCGCCTGTAGCCTCGTGGGCGACGTTGGTTGTGCATTTGCTGTCGCTGGCGGGGTTTGTATGGCTGCTGAGGGTTAATAAGCAGGCGACTTATTTGTCGCGGGGGTATTGAAGGGAAGTAACCTTCCTTGCTATCTTCCTTCTTGTGCATCTTCAGGCGTGAAGTCGTCGCTACTCGTTGTTATTAGCACTCTTCTGCTAACTGTATCGATGCCCTTGCTATTGTTGCTGTAAACACCTGCGGACGTTACTTCTATCTTTGCGCCACCCCTTCCTTCGGGTCCTTGCGGGGTGTAGAAATAGCCAAGTTCTGAGTCTGAGCTATTTGTGAGGAAACACCAACCCTGCTGCTTCATGGTCTTCTTGTAGTACTCTACAATCTCGCTTTTGCCCAAGTTGATTATATAACTCACGGTTCGCTCAGGATATCCGTACTCTGAGTCCTTGGTCCACTGGACTTGCACCTCTTTAGCTTGTGGGTGTAGTGGTGGGTTCTTTGCGTCAGGCCACGCGCTTAGTTGCATACCTATGTATATGCCCTTCGATTGCCGCTCGAATGCTACAGTTAGGAAGACTCTACCCGGTCCACTATTTGAGGGGTTCTTCCATGAATAATAGTAGTTCTGGGTGATAAGACGATCTTCAGGTTCAGACTTGCGTATGAATTTCCAGTCTCTCTTTGGCAAAGCCTCATTGTAGAACGCTTCGACCTTCGCCTGTTCCTCGCGGCTCGCCATGTAGTCACTTACGCAGGCAATTGGGCAACTACGAGAGCAATTCTCGCTTCCCAATTCAGCACTTGGGTAAACGGGCACACCTGGTTTGCCGTCTGGACTTAGGTAAGACTTCAGATCTGGACCATCTTCGGTCCTGTCATAACCATAATCTACTGTTGGGTAGGCAGTTGCACTACCCTGGGTATTTGCACTTGTATCTGCAGCCCGGGTGTTTGTGGGGTTTAGTGCGTCTGATGCGGCAAGCAGATTGCTTGGGGTATCGTGTTGTACGGCAAATCTTGCGGTCAACAAGGCGATAACCAACAGGGAAGCAAGAACGAAGATTGTGTCCAAGCCTATGCTAGACCGTCGCATCGTAAGTACCTCCGCTTACTTTACTGGTATGGCCCCGCCCGGCGATTACAGCTACCGGGCGCTACCTATTGCTGCATCCACTGGTTCATGTTGCGTATCGCCCGCCGCTTGCCCTTCCCCTTAGACCCCTTTGGCCCGCCTCCTCCGGCAAACATCTTCATCATCTTCTGCATCTGCTTGAACTGTTGGAGGAGCGCGTTCACGTCCTGGGGCGTGGTGCCGCTGCCTTTGGCGATGCGCCTGCGGCGGCTGCTGTCTATAACCTCCGGACGGTGACGCTCCATAGATGTCATCGAGCGTATGATGGCTTCGATGTGCTTCAGGTCGTCTTCGCGTACCTCCACCTGCTGTTGGCGCATGGCCTGGCCCATGCCCGGTATCATGCCTAATATCTGCTCTAATGGCCCCAGTCTCTTCACCTGCTGCAACTGGTTCAAGAAGTCTTCGAGGTCGAACGTCGCCGTACGAAGCTTCTTTTCCATCGCCTTCGCCTGGTCTACGTCGTACTCGGCCTGGGCCTTCTCGACCAGCGTGAGTATGTCGCCCATGCCCAGGATGCGGGAGGCCAGTCTATCTGGATAGAATGGTTCGAGAGCGTCAACCTTCTCGCCCGTGCCCATGAACTTGATGGGCACGCCCGTAACTTCGCGCACCGACAGGGCAGCGCCACCTCGCGAGTCGCCGTCCATCTTGGTCATGATGAGGCCAGTCACGCCCACCTTCTCGTTGAACTCCGAGGCGGCGCGCACCGCGTCCTGTCCGGTCATCGCATCAACCACCAGCAACGTCTCTGTGGGGTTGAGGCGACTCTTGATGGTGGCGACCTCCTGCATCATCGCTTCGTCAATGTGCAGGCGGCCCGCTGTATCGAGTATTACAACGTTGTTGTTGCCCAGCCTGGCCTGTGCCACACCGTTGACCGTGATGTTGACGGGGTTGGCCCCCTGTGGCTCGGAATACACGGGGATGTTGAGTTGCTTGCCCAGCGTCTGCAACTGATTCACTGCCGCAGGCCGATACACGTCCGC
>JBBQIC010000018.1:0-20894 GCA_038324555.1 Chloroflexia bacterium | reverse complement strand
TTTGCCTGGCTGTTGGCGTATTGGCGGGCCTGTCCTGGTGGACGGGTGTGGGTCCGTTAGCGTTCACGTCCGGCTCGGCACCCCATGCGACACGCCCAGGCGATATACCAAGCTGCGGCCCTTTCTGGCGGGTAGTAGGCTCACCGAACCCCAGTAAAGACTACAACGAACTACACGCCCTTGCTGCTACATCGTCCGAAGACGTATGGGCGGTGGGTACATTCGGCGCTGAGGAATACGCACTCACGCTCATAGAACACTGGGACGGCGCGCGCTGGAGCCACGTACAAAGCCCCAGCGTAAGTGATTACAGTAACCACCTCTACGGCGTGTCGGCAGTCGCCAAAGATGACGCCTGGGCAGTGGGCGCAAGCCACAGGGGTACGGACGCCTGGCATACGCTGGCAATGCGCTGGGACGGCGCGAAGTGGAGCATCATAACTACTCCCAATGTCGCCTCTATCAGCGCGCTTAATGCGGTCGCCTCTCTTTCCGCAAACGACGTATGGGCGGTGGGAGAATCGTCAACGGGGAACAAAGGCAAAGGATCGCAAACGCTGATCGAACATTGGGACGGCAGCGCGTGGAGTATCGTACCCAGCCCCAACGGCAGCCAGAATAGCGCCCTGAGCACGGTCGTAGCTATCGCCAAAGACGATGTGTGGGCAGCAGGCTCCTACACCGATAAATCGGGCAATTTAGCGAGGACTCTGTTTGTACACTGGGACGGAAGGGCCTGGAAGATATGGCCCAACGAAGGCGCGGGCGCTATCTGGTCCGCGACGGCGGTCTCGAAGAACGACATTTGGGCGGTGGGCAACAACGGGCCGCAAGCTGTTATTATGCACTGGAATGGCACACTCTGGACCGCAGCGCCAGGCCCCGCATCAAGCGCAAAGAGCAACGCCCTCAACAGCGTTACCTCTGCTAACGCCAACGACGTGTGGGCGGTCGGTTCTCAGAGCATCAACGGCGCGGACCAAACTCTGGCTATCCACTGGGACGGTGCAAAGTGGCTCGCCGTCCCAAACCCCAGCATCAACAACTACGTAGATACCCTGAACGCCACCGTAGCCCGCTCAAACCAGGACGTGTGGGCCGCAGGCAGCTCCATAGCCGACGCCCACGGCACCAACCTGGGGCTGGTCCAGCGTTACAGTAATCCGTGCAGGTGAAACGTGAAACGTGATGCGTGATTATCGCAATTCACGTTTCATATTGGCTCTATTGTTGTGAAGAGGAGTAGAAAAGCTCGTCTATGGGCACCGGGATAAATATATAGAAACGAATAATTTCTATAGCTAATACAGCGAAAACCCACAAACCGAAGGCAAACAGCGCCATTGAACGTATGCCTGGTGACAGGCGCATTCTTGGTATATGCCAGGAATGCAGCAACCACGCGAACAAGTATAGAAGGGCGGCTGTAGCTATGCCCTCACCCAGGAGAAGCGCAATCTCGCCGAACTTGTAGTAAAACCAATAGAGAGGAGAGAATAGAACCCATATTGGGAGAGCGATTATATAAATCACTCTTACGAGGTCCAGCATAAAAGGCCAAGGAGGGAAGCCTATTTGAGCGACGAGCAGAAGGATAAGAATGACAACGTACACTCCAACAGCCGCACTGTAGGCGATGATTATATCTTTATGCGTTTTCTGATTGTGGAAAGCCGTCGGATTCGAAGGCTGAGAATCAATCAGGTGGATACCCCTTCTATCAAGCATTGTGGTTGACAAGGCTCTACACCCTTGATGCAGCGCCTTGTCAGCGGTAACCATCAGGACTATTGTATCAGGCCCACTTCCTCCATGAACCAGTAGGGGTTCGGAGTATGATAATCAACCTCCGAAGGCGCGACACTAGGCTTCAATCTTACTGTTTCGTCCGTAAGATAGGGCTGCAACGCATCTACTAAGAAGATATTCCCATCTGAAGAGAGCGCATCATAGGTGGCTCCTGTGATGTTGGCCCTAAAGCTGACTACCCCTTTCAACGTTACGCCTTTTTGATTCTCTTGCACGGAGTTGAAGATCCTGTCTACGGCCTCGGTTGAAATGTCGCCCGCTTTCTCGGCGGCCCCACTTATGGTCCCGCGCTCCCCGTCGGATGCGACTGTTCTCAGGGCAAAATCCACTGGTTTCGCTCTATAGTTGCTGTTTAGCGTCCGAAAGTCCTCTATAGACATTGGGCGCTTGAAAGTTACGTCTACGATGAAACTTGTGTCAGGGTGGGCAAGAGCATATTCTCTGGAGAGTTGAGCGACGGTATCCTTGTACTGTAGGATACCGTCAGCGCTTTTGGTATCGTACTCTACCTGTATGATCGCTGACTGCTCTTCTCCCGACATTATAACGTAATGCAAGCCTGGGAGTTGCTGATCGGCCAGTATAGTAGATTCGGCAGCGATGTTTTGGCTACCAAACCAGAGTAGGGCAGCCACAATTGCAATGCTGGAAAAGAGCGCAATATGGGTTATGTGCTTAGTCATGTTTCAAATCCTTTCTGGTAGTTCTATTATACCGCTTAGGGTATATCAAACGAGGGGTAGTCTACGGACACTGCGACGTAGAAAGTCCAGGCTGCGTTGTGCGAACGAATGAGCAAAAGAAGCCGTATTTCATAGACTCCTTGACCTCATCCCAAGTAAAAAAGCCGTTAGTGTATTGATCCATTCCGAGTTTTCCGTTATCGCCGTTTCCCTGACCGCAACAAGGCCAGTTTGTGCCATTCCAATAAGTGTCTCGATACTCTACTAAAGCTTGATAAGATTGATTAGCTACTACGCTATTCTTATCGAACCATATCCTTATCTCGTTACCTCCTGACCCTGAACCGTCGCAACTGGCCTGCTTCCTGGTGTCGAAATGGGCGCCAGGAAGGGTACTGTACGTGTAGGTGGTTCCATTAAGCCATGCGCCTCGGTCCCTACCGGCGCTGCATTGGTTGTTGTGAAATGCGTGGGTAACTATGTATGCGTTATACCTTCCGTTGCCCCGCATATTGTTGACCTGCTGGGAGGTGTAACGCATATTGTAGCCTCGGATGTTGATGTATCTCGACGCTCCATTGGAGATGATGTTTTCCTGGAGTTCCAAGCTGCCTGTGCCAGGAGCATATGTGAAGCCGCTGTTCCACGGACCCATTTGCACTGTTGACGCTGCCACACCCATCGCTGCCAATAAGAATACGGCAAAAGCCAATGGCACGGCTACTAAACTTCTAAGCCTTACTTTCATGTGACCCACCCTTTCTTAGCTATTCGCTAATGACTATTAGGAAATCTGCTCGCTCGCCTGTTCAACAGGCGAGCCATCTTTGGTTGCGCAACCATCGCAGAGTATACACTAATGGGGGGGGGGAGTTGTCAAGTGCAAGTGATGGTTTCGTCTCAATGGGCCGATTTTACGCCTAATGTAAATATCTACGAAGGGCGCATGTGCCATAATCTGGGTTATGAACTCATGTTACGCAGCTACCCGTGCCCGGCGGCTAAAGCGTCGGGCACGGGTAGCTGCGTAAGGTGGTGAGTTATGAAGTAAGAATTATGAAACGTTTCACTTCCCACCATGCTTCTGCTGAAAAACCTGCGCGCCCAGATCGCTGAGTTGTACTTCTGCGTCGGTTCCGGCGTATTCGGGGTGGTATTCAAAGCGGGCGCGCTCGAAGTACTGCACGGCCAGTCGCTTGCCGTCCTGGGTGGTCTCATATAGTACGGGTGTTATCGGAGAACCGAAGATCGCGGAACCGCCGTTGCGGTCCCAGAAGACTTTGAACTTCTGTGGCGTACCGATGCCATTCTCTTTGAAAGTGGCTTGGTTGCCACGCAGACCTTCAGGCAAGGGATTAGTTATCGAACCAGAGGGCGTGACCTCAGTACCCAGACGCCCAACTACCACGTCAAACTCCGCACCGTTGTTGCTGGGGCGCAACTCTAGCCGGACACGGCTGAAGTATTGGACCGTGACGCCGTTTCCGTCGCTGCCTGTTTCGGTAATCAGTGGGCTAATTGGCTCACCGAAGATTTGCCGGTTGCTGGTCCAAAGGTTCAGGAACGGCGCGCTGACTTCAAGCGTGAGAGCGGTAGGCGTGAGCGCGGGCGTAACGGCTGTGGCGGGGGACCCACCAGAAAGTGCGGGAGATGCTGCCGTAGTGCCCAGAGAGCTTACAAGGCTAGAGATTTTTGCCCTAGCAAAGTAGCCGCCCGCCCCTGCTAATACCAGAAGCAGCAAGACTGCCAACCAGGCATTTCGCGCCTTCGAGCCTCGGCGGGAAGTCGTCACATAGATGGCGGTTTGCGCTATCGAAGGTTCGGCAAGGCGCAAGCGCAGTTCCCAGGCAGCTTCGTTGTGCGGGTCGCGATCCAGCACTTTGTCAAGCAGCGTCTTAGTTTCTTTCACGTCGCCTCGTATCAGCGACTGGGCGGCGGCGGTTAGCCACAGGGCAAGCAATTTCTGGTCGGCGTCGGTCACGCCTCGAATGACGGGGAAACCGGACGCGGTGGGCAAACTATTAGTATTAGCGGGCTTGGGGAGAACCTGATCTGTAACCTCTACAACAGAGCCGCGACCCGTGATAGACCGTACCGCCCGCGCAATCGCAAATTGCAGACCAAGGCCCATCCGCGTAAATAGATTGCCTTCAACTTCTTGCCTCGTTACTGAAGAGGCATCGCGCGAGCGTGACATAGACAGCGCCGCTATCACTTTCGCGCCCAGGGCAATCATTCGAGGCGGTGGATTATGATCTGCCACCTGGGCAGGCTTGATGCCAGCCGATGCAGACGGCCACGGTCGTGGTTTTGCGGGCAACACAGGTTCAGATGTCAACTGCGACATAGGAACGGTTATGACGGTCGGCGCCGGGCCGTCTGAACTGACGACAAGCGCGGGTTGGCTGACGACAAGTTCAGTCGCTCTGGGTTTCTCAACGGGTGTAAGCAACGATGCCGCCGTGGCAGGCGCGACAGAGTCGAGACTCTGGGCCTCCTCTTTTGGCTGCACTTCCAGGGCGGTCGCCTCCGCCCCCAAGAACGCAGACAGCGATGCCGGGCTTATGGCAGGGTTATTCCTTCGCGCGCTGGTAATTGGAATCGGTTCCGGAAGTTCACTATCGCGCGGTTTCGGCTCCTCCGGCTTAGTCCCTCGCTCCGTTAGCTTGGGGGGGTCTGCGTCTTTAGGCTTGTCCCTGGGCGTGCCATGAACCAACTCGCCCCCCAGCCTATCCAGACCGGAAAGATCGAGGTCCTGGGCAGTATTCGATTCTTCCAGGCTCGACTCGCTTCCCAGGCTGTCAAGATCGGGCAGGTCCATCTGCACGACCTGCGAGGGCTGTGAAACGAGGATTGAGGGCGGGGAGCTAGATATATTCAGTTGAAACATGCCAGCCTCAGCCGGACGCAAGACGCTGGGTGTAACGGTTTGCTCTTTGCCCCGCCGCCTGGAGGCCTTGCGCTCCACGAAGATCACCCCGCCAGGTTTTGCGTGAGTCTCGTGTAGAGCGAGCACCGCGCTCCTGAGCGCGCCACGCTTCGTGCTGTCGGCGATCACTACAAGCACCACTTTATCAACGGCCTTAGCCAATTCGAGTGCCAACCAATGCGGCTGTGCACTGACAGTTGGACCGGCGACAACAACGAGAGACCTATGACCGTGTGTAGGTTTCAACATCTCTCGCAAGCGGGTGGCAACAAAAGCAAGCGGTTGAGAGAGCGAGTGAACGCCCGCGGGCAATACGTGCAGGTTGGGCAGCCCAGGAATAACGTGGACGGGAACGTCAACACGGGGGTTGAGCAGAGCTTCGGCAAATCCCGCTGTATCGCCAAGATTGAGGCTCTTCGTGAGGTCACTGTTCAGCCGGTCAGCGTCCACAATCATAGCTGGGTAGCCAGATCGCGCGGTCTCTGCCGCCACGTTCGCGCATACTGCGGCTACCTGGGCGGTGGCCTGCGGCGAGCACACCATGACCGTGAAGCCTTCCTCACTGCTGACGCCGGACAACAACTTCCTGATTATTGGCTGGTAAGACTCGTCGGAGGGCGTTTGGGGATCGTCAAAGAAGTTCTCGTCCTCCAGGCGCGGGTCAACCCTTATGACGCCAAGTAGTGGGGCCGAGGTTATATAGCCAATATCATCGGTAGTCTTGATGTGGTCTCTGAGGTATTCTATGCCGAAGACGCCCGCCGCGCCCCAGGCGACGCTGCCGAGGGTGACAAGTAATACCACGAGGCGTGGGTCGTAGTGAGTCCTTGTGTGCGTCACGAAGACCCAACTTAATAGCGCGGCGCACCCCGCCACTATTATCAGCAGCCAGAGCCAGTGTCTAATAATCAAGCTGTACCGTTTAATTGCCATAACCGGCTTCTCGGCTGCAAACTGCGGAGCGCGAAATGTGGGTGCAGGGTGCGGAGCGGCAACCTGGCGCTCGGCGCTCCGCCGTTCTAGAATCCCAGGTTTGTGTCTTTAGTTTACTTATCAGTAGTAGGAATGTCAATCAGCCAATTCGGGCTATCCTGGCTAGTATCCGACGATAATTCTGTCTGCCCATGAATAAGGCGTTTACGCGCCCAGTCTGGCGCTATACTTATATGTGGCTCATCATTTATGATTGACATTTGACTAGAGGGATTGACTTTCTGTATATACCGCGCGATAATGCGGATGCTTCTACTTCCTCTTGCTAATGCCCGAAAGGAGGTCAGGTATGGACTACAGAGAGCATTACAGCGTGCGCATCGCTTTGGGGTTGGCCTTGTTTCTCTTAGCTGGTATAAGCCTGTTTACGTGGTGGCAATTGCCGCTACAATCGGCAATTGCCACCACCACCGCCACCGCCCCACCCTCCTACTTCGCCTCAAGCCCCCCTGCTGGCTTAGGTACTGATACGCCCACACCCACTTTCACACCCGACTGCGGGTTGGCCTGGCGCGTTGTCAACAGCCCCAATCCTAGCTCCTACTCCAACCGTCTTCCTGGATTAGCAGCGCTTTCCGCCAGTGACGTCTGGTCGGTGGGATACATTGTCAACCCTGGTGAAATCAATGCCCGAGTGCTTACCATACACTGGGACGGCGCTCAATGGAATCCAGTGCCTGCTCCCAATCCGGACGCTGACAATCTCCTGCATGGGGCAGCAGCCCTATCACCCAACGACGTCTGGGCTGTTGGCTACCGTGATAATTCTATTACTCCTGAGCAGACGCTGACCGAGCACTGGGACGGCACACAGTGGAGCACTACACCAAGTGCCAACACCAGTATCACACATACAAATAGGCTCCTGAGCGTGGCTGCCGTTTCTACCGATGACGTATGGGCGGTAGGCTACAGCAGTGTCGGCACCAATACCATTGGATACGCCAATACTCTAATAGAGCACTGGGACGGCAGCCAGTGGAGTATCGTGCCCAGCCCTAATGTGGGCACACGCAACAACGAGCTTTGGGATGTGACCGCAGTCTCTGCGAATGACGTATGGGCGGTGGGCTATTATCAACTACCATCAGGAAATCAACTGACGCTGATCTTACATTGGGATGGCGACCAATGGAGCGTAATCCCCAGCCCCAACACCCCTGATCACTTCCAAAACTACCTAAAAGGAATTGCCGCCTCCTCAGCTAACGATGTGTGGGCTGTAGGTATATCCAATCCTGGGAGTCTCGAACTAGCGTTACACTGGGACGGCGCCCAATGGAGTATTATTCCCACTCCGCGTGTGGGCACGGATGGTGGTGACTTATGGGGGGTCACAGCTCTGTCGGCTAACGACGCCTGGGCTGTGGGCGTTCTAAATCACACGGAAGGTGGCTGCACAGTAGCTGGTTGCACCTTAGCCTTACACTGGAACGGTAAGAATTGGACCTGGGTTCCCAGCCCAAGCCCAGGCAGATTTTACAACCTACTCCGCCGAGTGGCGGCTATTTCCACCGATGAAGTATGGGCTGTGGGAGATCTCCAGAATTGTATGAGCTGTGAGTATACGCTGACCGAGCGATACTCAGACAATCCCTGTACGATTACGTCACCCACTCCCACACCCACATGGACACCCACTCCCACCTCTACTCCTTGCTCGATAACCTTCACAGATGTCTACTCAGGCGATTACTTCTACGAAGCAGTGCGTTACCTCTACTGCATTGGGGCTATCTCCGGTTATGCCGACAATACCTTCCGCCCGTACAACAACACCACTCGCGCCCAGTTGTGCAAGATAATCGTCCTGTCAGAGGGTTGGGATATAGACACGACGGGCGGGCCTCACTTCTCCGATGTGCCGGAAGGAAGCGACTTCTACGACTACATAGAGACTGCCTACAATCACAGCATCATCACTGGCTACTCGAACGGCACATTCCGCCCAGATACCAACGTTGCCAGGGGACAACTATGCAAGATAGTGACGCTGGCACAGGGGTGGCCGATTGACACAACAGGTGGCCCCCATTTCAGCGACGTGCCACAAGGCTCTGCCTTCTACGACTACATAGAGACTGCCTACAACCACAGCATCATCAATGGCTACTCGGACGGCACATTCCGGCCAGGCAACCCGGCATCGAGGGGGCAGATAAGCAAGATCATTTATCAGGCTATAGTGGGATTGGGGCCTGGCTCACGCTGATAACAAAATCTAGAGGAATATGCGGAGAAAATGGGGGAAGGGGCAAGCTACTCTGGCTTGCCCCTTTGTTATCAGGTATGAGGTATCAGATTATGATATGGCCTATGGGTCACATCATGGACGGCATGAAGGAGTGATGGTATACCGCTCGATAAGCGTCTGAGCGAGGCGAGTGTTGGCATCGACGTAGTAGCCTACGGCCCAACTATCCCCACCAGAGCAAGGACTTGTGCCGGGCACGACCGCCACTCCATACAGTGCGTTGCTGAAGAAATTGTTTTGGTTAGGAGTATCTACGATGCTCCATGAGGCGCCATTCCACCTCTCTCCCAGCGTCAGGTAGAAGGTAGTTGAAGGTTTATACTGGCCGACCGACCACACGTAGTTAGACGAGATAGGCCATACAGCATTGAGCGCGTTATGTCCTGCGCCCTGGTTTGGGCTGCTGACATACGACCAACTGGTGCCGTCATATCGTAAAGTCAACGTTTGGAGGATAAGAGTATCGGTGCCTGCGCCCACTGCCCAACAGTGAGTTGCATCTGTGCATTCGACCCCGAAGAGGTAGTTGATTGCAAAGGGGTCCGGACTGGGTTGCTGAAGCCACTGAGTACCGTCCCACCTTAGTATGATAGTACGGGTCTTGCTGCCGTCATAGTAACCGACAGCCCATACATGATCGGCGTTGACTTCGTCAACCGCATTCAGAAAGTTATTCCCAGTGCCAGGGTTAGGGCTGGGCACGATATACCATTGTAGCCCATTAGGGCCATTGTACCAGTGCTCGATCAGCGTCTGCCTGGGGTTTCCGTTGTTATTCTGGTAGTAGCCCACTGCCCATGCTTCATTTGCGCTCACTCCCGACACCGCAGTGAGCGTATTAGTGCCTGTAGTGGGGTTGGGATTGGGATCGACGCTTGGGACGACCTCCCACGTCAGACCGTAGTCCGTAGACCTCTCTATAAGTGTTTTGGCTCCGGCCGGCACGATGTGCCCAACCGGGTCTTCGCTTCTGCTTGAGGCTTTCTGGTAGCCAACGGCCCAGTAGACAGTTGTGTTAGGATTGTGGCCGGGCACCGTCGCCACACCGAATAGCTCGGCGTGCCCTCCAACGCTAGGACTTGATATAACACTCCAATTCGTGCCGTCCCATCGCTGGATAGTGGTTTTGAAAATACCATTCGTTTCAGTGGAGCCTACAGCTACTACACTGGTAGGCTTTTGGGCAGCCACCGACCACAAGTAGTTGTTTCCCGGTCCCCCATTAGGCGAGGAGACTATTTCCCAGGCGTCCGCCGCGAATGCTACTCGCATACCCCAACTGAAGATTGGGCCAGCCAACAGACTGAGGATAGCCAGGGCGTTGAACCACAGTATCAGATTTCGCTTTCGCATTGATTTTTCTCCTTGTTTTGGATTTTGGAAATCGTTGTCTATCACCTCGATAAAGTTTAAGGACATGTTGAGAAAGCCCGAAGGACGTTAGGCGTGTGCGTTACGGCGGGTGACCACACCTGTAACCTCCCCAAGCCGAGAGGCCAAGATTGCTCGAAAAGCAGCTTACTAGAGAAGCGTTATTTGCAGCCATAAGCCATAATCTTCCCAATGCCTGCGCAAATTGCAGTAAGACAAAGCTAAACTTTACGGATTGAAGTGGCTATGATAGGAGTGCTACGACGGGGTAGGTAACTGATAACTGTTGGTCAGATGGTAATTTGTAGCTGTAGAGGTTGCTATAAGGGGATGTAAGACAGAACGAAAAGTGGCTCAACCGGGTGCAGCCAACGGGGATTATACATCTGCTTGCATGGGTTGTCAATGCTTTTTCGATAACATCAGGTTCAATTCATCTCCTACAATCCTGAGAAAATCCAAGTCTGGTATACTATGAGCAGGGGCAGGATTACTTCCCTGTTAGAAAAAAGAGGCCGCTCTATAAAAGGTCTCTACGTTGCATAAAGTAAACCAAAAACAGACTTAACATAAGAATAGAGGGGAGACGTCAGAAGTTGGATACAATAGTTGAGATTACGCCTGAGCGATTCCGCGAAGGGCTGAAAATTGACGAGTTCGTACAGAGGATGACCAAGAACCAGGAGCTTTTCGAGGAAAACTACACGACGTTCGAGTTGAACGAGGACGACATAGCATTCGTGCGCGACCTGGATATACGCCTGAACGTGGCGGTGCTGGCAGAGGATTGGTGTGGGGACGTGCTGCGCTACTTACCCGCCTTTGCTCGTCTCGCTGAGGTCGCGCAAAAGTGGGACGTACGCATTTTCTACCGCGACGAGAATGTTGACCTTATTGACCTGTGTCTCAAGGATGGCAAATACCGGGCTATACCGGTTTTCTTGTTTTTCGATGCAGAGATGAACGAGGTGGCCTGCCTGACCGAAAAGCCCGCCGCAGTGTACGCAATCGAGGCTAATGCGCGCCAGGCGTTCGCCGATGAACACCCAGAACTTCCAGACGCCGCCGCGCCCCTGGACGACATGAGCGTGGATACGCGGGCCGCTTACGTGACCTTTATCAGGCAGTTCCGCGCCGACAATCGCAAGCGGTGGCAGCAGCTATTCGTAGACGAAATCAGGGGCAAGCTGCAACAAGCGCCCCACCCACGCCAAAGTTACCCTTGAGGAGATTGAAGTCCTGGATTGCGACCAACTGATCGCCTGTGAAATCGGCACGGTCGTCGTAGCCGATGTCTCTAACCGACCTACCGAAGGTTGACCTCAGAATGCTGAAGTCCTGAATGCTAATGATGTTATCGTTGTTGCAGTCACCTGCTTTCATCAACCCCATCTCCGTCGAGGTTGCCGGTTGAAAGTTGAAAGTTGAAAGTTCTGATGCTCCAACCTTCAACCTGTAACCTGTAACCTGCACAGTGCCCGAGTTGGCGAGATACTTCGGGCCTTTCACCCGCCAGGTATACGTGCCGCCTGCCAGGCTGCCCAACGAAACCGTGAAGAAGCCGCTCGAATCGGTGGCCTGACTTGGATAGTTTACCTCGGTAGTTCCCAGTTTGAGCGTCAATGTAATGGGCAGTTGTTGCAAGGCGTCGGGTTGGGCGGGCCGTCCCTGCCAGGTTACGTGCCCAACTAACGTGGCGGCTGGAGGCGTGCCCGTAAACGTCGGAGTGTTCGTCGGAGCGGGTATGCCGGTTGGCGTGCTGGTGGAAATATCAGTGGCGCTCGGACTATCGCTCGGCGTATTAGTGACCGTTGGAGTACGAGTAGACGTAACCGTGTCGCTGGGTGTATAAGTCGGCGTGTTAGTTGGTGTATTAGTTGGTGTGCGAGTAATGGTAATAGTGGGCGTGCTGGTTGGTGGCGTAGTGGTCAACGTTGGGGTCAACGTCGGGGTAGGCGTTGGAGGGGCGTCAACAATGTAAAGACCCGGGTGTGCCCTCCCGATGTCGTACTGATTGGTGAAAGTATGGTCCCATATGCCCCAGCGCACCCAATAAGGGCCTGCGACCAGGGTATCGGTCAAGTTGAACGTGCGAGTGAGTACGGTGGTGCCCGCAATTATGCTTACCACTCTATCGTTGGCAGGGTCTCCAACGAAGTTGACTGTGCCGGAGACCGATACGTCCGCGCCCAATCCCACGTCCAACGCATAAGGGGTAAACACAGTGTAAGAGAAGACGACCGTACTGCTTCTGACGGCTGTGGTTGGAGCAAGGCCAAAACTAGCCAGAGTGGGCGCGGAAGGCGTAGGCGTAGCCCCCATAACCGACACGGCATTGAGACGCACCTGGGAACCGTATTCGGTGACGAAGCCCGCGCTCCACAAACCCCAGGTTACGTCGTATGTTACACCGCCCGTGGTTGGTAGCACGAAAGTACGAGTAACCACGCTTGTACCGGCAACTATGTTGAGCGTGCGGTCGTTGACCGGGTCGTAGGTGAAGCCTCCTGTGCCGCTCACACGCACGCCCGCGCCCAGCGATACCTGCCGCGCACTTGGGCTGAAGACCGTGTACGATAGCACTAGCGAGCCGCCCGGAGAGGTTACGGTGGGTGCAACGTCAGCGTCGAGGAGCACAGGTTGGGTTGGGGTGGCGGTGGCAGTGGAGGTGCGCGTGGAAGTGGCGGTGCGTGTGGAAGTGCTGACAGGCGCGTCAGCGGCAAATGACACATGAGGATGCAGTTCGGCGGCGCGGTAGTTCACAGATACCATCATAGACTGGCGCGCGCTCTGCGTATCTGCCCTTGCAAAGCGAAGCGCAGGCTTGATAGTTGCGCCCGCTTGCGCCCTCTGAGGCTGGTCGCCTGTCAGCAAGGCCAACAGGCTTGAGAACCCGAGTAGCGCCATCAACAGAAGCTGGTATTGGTGTTTGATTAACCAATCCAAACGTTTGTCGTTTCTATAGACATTTGTGGAGCGTTCCGGCATATATTTTTGCTTCTGATAAAAGAATCAATTTGGATACTGCTAACCTATTATACGATTATACGATTGCCCTTCGCTTAACTGCAAATGCTACTGGAGAAAAGATCGTAGGGGCCTATCGGAGCCAGTGCAATGGAACCCCTACTCAGCATATGAGGGAAGTCTCATCGCTACAATAGGAAGAAAGTCCGACATATCGTCATTCTATCTGGCTACTACTGCATGTAAGCTGCCTAACTGACGTCCGGTCATAAATCTGCAAGCATGTGGCAATCCAGCGCCCGGCGACTAAAGTCGCGGGCTACAAGCGGCAAAGTCCCCCTACGGGGACTCCCTACTCCACACGTTAGCCGAGTCCCCGTAGGGGGACTTTGCCGCTTGTAGCCCGCGACTTTAGTCGCCGGGCGTTCTCCCTGCGCACCCTACCGTTCATGGCCGGGTGCCAGTGCCTAACTCGTGCATGAAGAGTGCGTCTTATACGGAGAACTGTCCATCGCTGATTCCGAGACTTCCAGATAAAAGGGTTGAAGGGATGTGACCGCATCAGGCATCTTAGCTCACTTTCCGGCGCGTAGGGCGTTATTCATCTCCGTTTCAGAAGCGAAGCCGGGTAAGATTAACCTGTTCTGGTCGTCCACGAACACCAGATGAGGTCTGAAGCCCCCCAAATCGCTTTCTGAAAGTACAGCGGAGCACATAATAATCAGCTTGTCTCCCGACTGCCCCAGGCGCGCCGCGGCCCCGTTCAGGCCGATTATCCCCGAACCTGCTTCACCCTCGATTGCGTATGTCTCGAAGCGGTCGCCGGTGGTCACGTTGGCGACTTGCACCCACTCGTAGGGTATGATGTTGGCGGCTTCCATGAGCGTTCTATCAATCGTCAGGCTCCCCATATAATGAAGATTGGCCTCCGTTACGACGGCCCCATGTATTTTAGATTTGCACATCGTTCGCATCATACGTGTCGGTATCTCCCTTTATAGTATAGCAACTTCTATCTTTGACCGAGTTAATATTTTGAAATATCTATTCATGAACTTAATCATTTAACTATATCATTCATTGAGAGCCTTGTCATCCGCGACCCTTCCAACTTTGCCATGGATGTGTATAACTGTATAACTTACTTATTGACATACCCGAACCTATCCCTTATACTGAGGGCACTTCGGGATTACAGGTTCGCTTGTAAGAACGGAGCAACAGAGACCCGGACGGTCCGCAAGGATTGTACGGGTTTTCTGTTTAACTTGATCCCAAGATAAACTCAAACGAAGAAGCCAAAATCACTGCGTGATTTTGGCTTCTTCGTTTAGGTCTAAAGATTATCTTAGTCAGCGTCGAACTCGGCTCGAATTCGTTCCCATTCTTCAAGGGGTATTCCCAGGAAGGCTGCGACTACACTGGGGTCGAACTTGGTTCCGCTTTCTTGGGTCAAGATTTGCACTGTCTGCTCATACGTGCGGGCGGGGCTGTATGGCCTGTGGGACGTGATAGCATCAAAAGCGTCTATAACGGTGAAGATACGCGCATTCAAAGGGATATGTTCACCGGATAGACCCAAGGGGTAGCCGGAGCCGTCCCACTTCTCGTGGTGAAAACGCACGATAGGCAGCGCATCTTGCAGAAAATCTATATCCCTTAGCATTTTATAGCCCAACTCTGGATGTCCGCGCATTTCCGCCCACTCCTGCTCATCGAGCGGCCCCGGTTTCCTCAGAATCGCGTCGGCCACACCTATCTTGCCTACATCGTGCAGCAGCGCGCCTTGCTCTATAGACCTCAGTTGCGCAGGATCGGTGATACCCAGTTCACGGGCGAGCCTCAGCGTGAAGGCTACCACCCTGTTGCTATGCCCTGATGTGACGGAGTCTCGCGTATCCAGCAGGCCGCTCAACGCCTGCAACGTGGCCCCGTAGGTCTTGTGTAATTCCTCATACGCCTGAGAAAGCAGCAGGGATTTTTTACGTTCCTCCTCATAGAGCCGCACATTCTCAATCGCCACGGCTGCGGCGTCCGCCATCGCTTCAAGCAGCTTGAGGTCTGACGAGTCGAAGTCCTCACTCGTTATCTTGTTCAGCACTTCGATCACACCTATTATGCGGTCTTGAACCTTGAGGGGAACGCAAATCAACTTGCGAGTTGTGTAGCCGGTTTGCTTATCTACCTGGCCGGAGAAGTAGGGGCTGTGCATGGCGTCATTTTCGATATAGGGCACGCCACGGAGCGCCACGAGGCCCGCTACGCTCTGTTCGTCAATAGGTACGACGACACCTTTGAGTTGCGCTGATGAATCGCCAGAAGCCACTTCAAAAATCAGGTTATGGCCTTTAGCATCAACCAGCATTAGAGCGCCGCCGCCCGCTTCCATCATATCAGCAGCGGAGGTCACGATTTGGTCCAGCAACTGATCAAGACGGATGATCGAGTTAAGCGAACCTACTATCTCGTAGAGCCGTGAAAGGCGCTCGAAGGCATTTCGATCTTCAATTATAGGCGCTGGCTTAAATTGCAGGCTCATGTTGTTTTTGATGCGTGAAACGTGATGCGTGATGCGTGAATTACGATAATCACGTTTCACGCATCACGTTTCACGCATCACGTTTCACGCATCACGTTTCACTTGATCTTATTGTACTCTTCGATGGCCTCCTGATAGCGCCCTAGACGCATCAGGAGGTCTCCGCGCAACTGGTAGAAGCGTGCTGATTGGCCGGCTTCGCTTTCCATATCGGCTACATGGTCGCTTATCAGTTGCAGCATAGAGGCCGGTATGTCGCGCTGCTGGAGCAGGCGATGGTATTCGTACATAGCATGGTCGGCGTGCCCTCCCTGGGCGTAGGCAACTGCCAGGGCCATATGCGCCCCTATGTCAGCAGGTCTCTTAGCTACTATCTCCCGCAATACATCGAAACCTTCTATATAGACGAGAGGTGAAGATGACATCACCGATGGTGTTGCTGGCGGCCCTGCATGTGAAGGCAAGGGTTGGGGTTGCGTAGACAATGGTGCAGGCGCAGGTTCAGGTAATGTGTCGGTTACGGGTATTGCAGACTCCCATTCAGGCATTTCCGGTTCAAATAGAGGCACGCCGTTTTGTAGGGTCTCTAAATTGACCTGGACGCCCCCAATTGTCTCGGTACTATCCCTGCTATCCCTCACAGGGTAGGTTTGCTGCTTTGAGTCTGTGTTATCTGAAAGGCTGATTGGACCGGCATCATCAAGACCATGGGTATCCATCTTAAATCGGGACACATGGGCCTTTAACATACTGCCTGTCTCAGCAAGGTTAGCAAGCTCCTCGATTTCGCCCGCAGATTGTGATATGTCTTCCGATTGGGCCTCGGACACGGGGAGCAGTCCTGTACCCATCCAGCCGGTTGACGACCCCGCCTCTTTTTCTTCTGGCCTCCCATTGAACCAGGCGGTGTCCTTACCATCATCGTTCTGTTGAGGTATTCTTCTCTCGGACTTCGGCTGGCCGGGCGCGTCAACTTCTTCGATCCAATCCGGCGCTTCCCATTCGGGGTTCTTCTCCATATTGGGCCTAGTAAAAAGAGTGCCTGTGAAAATCTTCCCGTCTATCTCCTGTGGGTTTGCATCAAGCAAGTCGGTACTCAGGCTAGCGTCCAAATACCCCGTTGCATTATCCCCAGGGTCAAGTTCCAACTCCGTGATGTCGAAGGGAGTAACATCGAAGTCGGACATGATTGTGTTGTCCTCGCCGATCGTAGCGCCCGACAGGACGTCAGTTATGGTAGAGCTGCCGTGTGAGAGTAAGCCGGTAATAGTTGTTGGGTGGCTTATGTCGTCCCCATCAGAATCGGAGAGCCAGCCGGAAGTCAGCGTATCATCAGATATGGATAGCGTGGTGGGATTGTCGGTAGCTTGTGCCTGTGCTACCGGGTGCATCTCCTGTCGAGCAATCGGGTTCGGCATTGTCCCTCGAAGGTCGAGCACGCCCGACGAGCGGTCCTTCCCAAGTAGATCGGCCAGCACGTCGAGGTTTGCTGTGGTCATCATAGGCTCATGCCCCGCCGATGCGCTCCCGGTCAACTCTTCAGTGCTGAACCCCAGTTTTTCTTCTCGTGCATCTGTAGTTGACACTATAGAGAAATCGAAAGGCTCGATGGGCGGCAAACTTGCAAAGTCGTAATTGCCCTTTTGTTCTGGGTCAAGCAAAGGTGTGGAGATTAGGACCGGCGCGATTGCCTCTCCTTCTTCTTCTCCGCTTAGTTCAAGGTCCTGGGGTTTGAAGGTTTGGCCCTCAGTCGCGCTCAGTATAGGCTCAGGACCTGATCCCTCCAAGCTGACCAGCGCAGGTCCCGGACTTGCAGCAGAGGAAGGAGGGACAGCGTCTATCCCCAAATTGCCGCTATCCGAGGCGGCCCGATTTACCTCTAAGTTGGGGCTACTGAGGGCGACCTCATTTTCCACTAATTGACCGCTATTTAGAGCAGCCTCGCCTGTAGCAGCATCCTGGAGCCAGAATGGGACCGGCTCGTCAGATGCGGCTTCTGGTTGTCGTATAGCCTCGGCTTCAGGCTGGCCCATAGCAGGCTGCTGCATATCCGAATGGTGTGCGGCGTTATCCACCTCAATCGCAGCCTCCATGTCCTGCACGGCGGGCAAGAATTGCGCGATGTTGGGCAGCGAAGGAAGCGCGGAGGCCGCACCCTGGTTGAACATGAACGACTCGAACTCCAGAGCATCGCCACTAAGCCCGCCTTCGGGAATATCGGGAAGAGAGGGAAGAGTATGAGGCTTACCTGGTCCCGCTTCGCTCTGTTCAGATGTCGTTTCCTGTGCGTCTTGTGCCACCAACTCGCCAAGCCAGGTGCCCTCACTCAGTGAATCGAAAGTCTGGACTTCGTGTGGGGCTTGGTCTGCGGAATCAGGCGCGGCATGACTGGTAGCCACCTCATCAGCAGCCTCTTCCTGGAGCCAGGGAGGTAGATCGGTATCCGACCAATCAACCGGTTCGAGCGGCATCATAAGGTCTTCGGATTCCGTTTGCGCTTGTGCAGACGACATCTGGCTGTTTGCCGTATCCAGGTTTGCGTACGACTCCTGTATTGGCATGGACGTGACCTCAACTTCGTTCTCGCTAGTGGCCTGAGCGACAGGCTCCATACCGTGCGAAGGCGTGGACATCACCGAAATGGTCTCGGCATTCGCCGCTTCCGGTGCGCCTTCCGGCACGCCCCGACTCGCATCTATATTGAGCGAGCTAATTGTTTCTTCGACGGGAGGCATGGCTTCGGCTTCGGCCAAAGCCTGTATCAATTCGTTGACAGGATCAATGGCCCCTCCTTGATAGGGAGGCCAAATCCCTAACAGAGGCTCAGGCGAAGCTGTAGCAGGTTGCTGGTCTATCGCCGCAACGTCTGCGAGAGCAGCAGGAGCTCCCGGCAGCGCGCCCGTGGACGTGTCTGCCGTGCTTCCTTGCTTGCCTATGCGTAGAGCGAGAAGCACCACGCTGAAGTCGTCTATCGAGGTCAGCAGTTGGTCATTCCAATCGGCAACCGAGGCGGGATATTGGCTAGGCGCGGAGCTGTTACCGACCAGTCCTTCTATGTTGCTGAGGGCGGCTTGCATAGCATCTAACACCGGGGCAGACGGCGTCATGGGTGCGTTTGTATCTATAGCAGGAACGGTAACAGAGGATGGTACCGGCAGGTCAATTGCGGGGAGCATAACAGGCGCTATGGTTTCTTGCTCCGGCTGAGTTTGCGCGACATTCGCCTCCGTGTGTAAAGCTGTCTCTTGTTGCGAGGCGTCCATAGAGGTTGGCTGTGTCATCTCTAAAGCAGAAACCGCCGAAGTTTCAGACACTGCTTCCAGAACGGTGTTTACGGGAATCTGGGGAGCTTCGGCCACAGGTTCATCATTCATACGCGCCTCTAATTGCACACCCTCGGCATCCCCGGCATCGAACATAAACGACTCGAACTCTAAATCGTCAGAGTTGAATTGCCCCTTGCCTGTCTGTCCGGTGGGTTGAGCTCCTCCAACGAAAGAGCCGAACTCCTCCAATGAAAATGGGGCGACACTGCCTTCCAGGGACTGCATAGCTTCAACCCCCGTCCCGCCGCCATCCATAGAAAAGTGGTCGTCGGGCGCGGGCAAGGTCTGTCCCAGGCTTCCGCTATTTCGCTTATCGCTATTGTGCATATGTGGTTGTCCGTTCTCAGCCATAAGGTGGCCCCCTTTTATCAAATTATGAGGTAAGAATTATGAATTATGCTTGTTCATAATTCATAATTCTTACCTCATAATTCACTGGACGTTGGACGCTCCATATCGAGCGCGCCGTTTAGATACTTATAATGTTGTACTAATAAATCCGTGCGTTCTGAGGTGACGCTGTGATTTAGTAGATAAAGCCTCAACGCCTGCTCCGGGGTCATTTGCGCTATGCCCTGGTCGCCCAGTAGGATGCGTTGGCCGCGCGCCACGTTCGTCACCACCGACATAAAGGCGGGTTTGGCAGCCGAGAGGGCGCGCCGTATATCGTCCTGCCGCAAATCGCGGACATGATCGGGTGTGGTCTCTATTACCAAACGCACTATAGCGTCCTGTACCTGCTCGGTGCGCTCTTCGATGCGACGCAACGCCTCGTCGGTTGGGAAGTCGCAATCGGCGTTGACCCTTATCGTCAGGAAGCGGCGAGCGTCTACTTCATGGAACGTATGGGTGACTTCTCGCTCTCCACCTTCGCCAGCCTCGGTTATGTCAACTGCCACGAAACCTTTCTTGTCACGTTCTTCGCCAAAGTCTATCCTTTCCAGCGATCCAGGGTAAATTATGGGAGGTTTGCCGTGGCTGAGGACCTGATATTTGTGGATATGTCCCATCGCCACGTAATCGAAGGAAGGGTTAGCGACCACAGTTTTAGGAAGCACAACGTCCGAGCCGAGCATTATATCCCGCTCCGACGAGAAGACCGCGCCCTGCACCGAGGCGTGCGCCACGAGCAGCGCGGGCAGAGAAGGGTCGAGCTTGCTCACCTGCGCGTCTATGAAGTTCTCTATCAGCGTGACCGTTTCTCTGTTCAGAGATTCGGGATCGAGGTTGCGGAATTCGCTGTTGCTCAGTACGTAGGAGCGCGACAGCCAGGGCAGGGCCACTATCTGCACCTTGCCTGAGCGCGTGTCTATAGTATGCAGGCCGGGCTTTTGGGCTATCGTGATCTGGGGCACGGCGAGCGCCGAATATATTTCCACGCTGTTGGCGCGCTGCCAGGCGTTGGGCACGTCGTGGTTGCCCACGATAATGAAGGTAGGCAAATCAGCGGCTGACAGCCTGCGGACGCACTTAGCGAACTCGCGCTGCACGGTCGGCGTGGGGTCGCGGTTCTTGAAGATGTCCCCCGCTATCAAGACGAGGTGGACGTCATTGTTGAGCGCCCAGTCTATCGCCTGATTGAGCGATTTGAGGAAATCTCCAAGCCGAGTGGAAAGCCCCGTAGCAGGGTCCAGGCGGCCATAATTCTCCATGCCGAGGTGAATGTCGGCAAGATGTAGTATTCGCAATGTGGACAAGTGTAGACTTAACCTCTCTATTCCAATAGGCAATGCCACGCACAAATATAGCACGCTGCACGCTCTTTTTCGGAGTATAGCACCCGTATTTTGGGGTGTCAACCCGTACATATGGTACAATAGTCATGCCTGGTATGCCTAATAGTTTTGGGCTAGGACCCACGACACAAAATTGGTGAGATTTACATTGATGGACGATAGACGATAGACGATGGACGATGGACGATGGACGATGGACGATGGACGATGGTCGATGGACGGTTGTCGAAGTTGGTCTGGCGAAGTTGGTACATAGTGCAACGTACATCGTCCAAAGTCCAACGTCA
>JBBQIC010000017.1:0-21072 GCA_038324555.1 Chloroflexia bacterium | reverse complement strand
AGCCGTTGATCGAGGCGGATATATCACCCTGTTTTCGTTGCTGTTGCGACGGTTGCCGCAAGATAAAGAACCCGAGGACTGCCGAGAGCATGACTAATGCCACAACTACTGTGCCTGTGCGTCTGAGTCTTATATCCATTTTCAGCCTCTCTTTGGATTAGGGGATAGGGGATGGTCTGGCAAAAGGGAACTTCGTGTCGCCACTCTGGGGCTATAGGTTTGTGGATCTGTGGGTCTGATGAAACGAAGGGCTACTTTCTGCTTTCTCTCCGAAGCCCTAAGATTGTGGGGTTAGCTTACTTCAAATCAAAAAAAAAATGCTATAGTACTTTAGTCATGTGAGTCTTGGTACTTTAGTACTGATCATGTGCCTCAGACTCTGTCGTGTGCTATGAATGTAGGGGCTCCGATCCTGTAACTCGCGCCGGTGCGTCCGTGATGCTTCCCATAAAAAAACTCCACCTAGTGCATAATCAAGCAGATAGTTGTGCAAAAGAAGTCTCATAAGATGCCTATTACGGGTTTGGTATCGCACAATGGATTCATTGGAACAGCACTAGTGGAGTTTTTTATGGGAAGCATCACATCCTCATTACTCTCTTTCGGGGTGGGTGGCTATTACTGCGCCTCCCTGCTCCGTGTCACCGATAATGCCATGGCTCTCGCCTGGCAGGGGCATCCTGGTGAATGGCGCGAAGTGGCAAGCTACATAGTGCTCCACCTGGCCGGGAGCGGCTATGTTGCGCCATTCAGGTATCTGCTGCTTGCAAACGTCCTGTGCCAGCCAGCAGCGCGTGTGGAAGCGGCAGCCCGTGGGCGGATTGAGCGGTGAGGGCACGTCGCCCTTGAGGATGATGCGCTCGCGCCGTACCTTGGGGTCGGGCACTGGTATGGCCGAAAGCAGCGCGTGGGTGTACGGGTGCTGTGGGTTCTCGAAGAGCGCATTGCGGTCCGCCATCTCGGCCATCTTGCCCAGGTACATCACGCCTACCCGATTAGAAATATGCTCTACCACGCTCAGGTTATGCGCGATGAACAGGTAAGTCAGTCCGAACTCGTCCTGCAAGTCCTTCAGGATGTTGAGCACTTGCGACTGGATGGACACGTCGAGGGCCGACACGGGTTCGTCGCACACGATGAACTTGGGGCGCAACGCCAGAGCGCGAGCTATACCGATGCGCTGGCGTTGTCCACCGGAGAACTCGTGCGGATAGCGGCGGGCGTGTTCGGGGTGCAAGCCCACGCGGGCCAGCACGTCGCGCACCCGCTCCTTGCGCTCTTCCTTACCGACGCCATGTATGATCAAGCCCTCGCCTATGCTCTCGCCAATTGGTACACGCGGGTCGAGAGATGAGAATGGGTCTTGAAAGATGATCTGGATATCGCGGCGCGCTTTCTTCAGATCAGACTGACTGAGGCTAAATAAATCCCTGCCCTCAAAACCTACCCTGCCGCTCGTGGCTGGCAACAGACGCAAGATTGTGCGACCCACGGTAGTCTTCCCGCAGCCCGACTCGCCCACAAGCCCCAGCGTTTCACCGCGTTTTATCGCAAAGCTAACGTCATCTACCGCTTTCACCCACGCAACCGTGCGCTGCATTAAGCCTCCGCGCACCGGAAAGTACTTTACCAGGTGGTCTACCTCCAGCAGGACATCACTATTTGTGTTGGAGTCATGCTTCGTACCTACGCTCGTGTTCACATTCGCACTCGTGTTCACGCTCGTACTGACACCTGTGCTACCACTCATACTGGGGCTGATACTAGGGCTAGGGCTGGCGCTTTGGGTGAAACCGACGCCGTTGTACGGTTGCATGGCGCTAACACCCTGCTTCGTCGGCGTAGTCGAGCCATCAGCCCCAACTTCTGTCGGGGTTGGCGATCCCAAATCGGAAGCTGAATGGAGAGACTCTGTGTTCTTCTGGTCGCTCATTAGCGGCTCCTCAAATTAGAAGTTATGAAGTAAGAATTATGAATTATGAAATAAATTTGTCGCTTCATAATTCATAATTCTTACTTCATAATTTGGTTAAGGTTGTGCTTCGTCGGCGTATAGCCAACAACGCGCGGTGCGGCTCTCGGAAAGCCTGATCAGGTCGGGCTTCTTCTCCCTGCATATATCCATTACGTGCGGGCATCGTCCTGCGAAGCGGCAGCCGGGAGGCAGGTTGCGCAGCGAAGGCACAGAACCAGGGATGACGGCTAACTTGTCCTTTACTTCGCCCAGCACTGGGATCGAGGCCAGCAGACCCTGTGTATACGGGTGCTTGGGGACCTCGAACAACTCACCGACCGGGGCCTCCTCCACTATCTCGCCCGCATACATGACCACCACGTTATCCGCCATCTCCGCGACCACGCCCAGGTCGTGCGTAATCAGGATGATGCCGGTGTCGTAACGCTCCTTGAGGTCTTTCATCAACTCCAGGATTTGGGCCTGGATCGTCACGTCGAGGGCTGTGGTCGGTTCGTCCGCTATAAGCAGTTCCGGCTCGCACGAGAGCGCCATAGCGATCATCACGCGCTGGCACATGCCGCCGGACATTTCGTGTGGGAACGAATCGATGCGGGACTTGGCAGAGGGTATACCGACCATCGTCAGCAGTTCGATAGCGCGCTGGCGGGCCTGTTGCCTCGTGTAGCCTCTATGGATGATCAAAGACTCTGAAATCTGGTCGCCCACGCGGAACACTGGATTGAGACAGGAGGTCGGCTGCTGAAATATCATGGAGATGCGGTTCCCCCTGATATGGCGCATCTGCGCTTCGCTCAGGCTCGTAATGTCAAGGCCGCGCAGCTTGATGTCTCCTTCCTCAATCTTGCCAGGTTGGCTGATTAGGCGCATTATGGAGAGAGAGGTCACACTTTTGCCGCAGCCCGACTCTCCCACGATGCCCAGGGTCTCGCCCCTTTTGATTTTGAGGTTTATGCCGTCCACGGCCCGGACTATCCCATCTTCAGTGTAAAAGTAAGTTTTGAGCTTCTCGACACGCAGTAGCTCGTCGGGATCCTTCATGTTCTGCGGATAGTCTTGCTCGAGTTCGCGCATTGATTCGTTTGAAGCGCCTTTGCGCCGCGCGCCGCGCGCCGCTGCCTGCTGGTCCGCGACGCTCGTTGTGTTCTTAGTTTGTGTATCCAGGGTACTGCTCCTTTCCGGTCCGAACAAAGAGAGTAGCGAATTATAAACCTACTCCCTGATCCTGCCGCTCAATAGATAGGCTCACTTGACAGTAGGCTTACGGCTTAGGACAGGCAATTGGCGCTACCAACTATTTTCTTTATCCTGGTTTTTGTGGACGCTCTCTAATTGTGAAGATAGTGCGCATACGCCCTGAAACTCATCAGGGCGAAGTTTACACACAGTTTAGCAAAAAGGTACATGCGTGTCAACTGTGCAACAACAAGTTAATATTCAGATTTAAGATATAGCACAACCCGTAGGGGCGCTGCTTGCCGCGCCCTGTTGGCGAATCGGGATGTTTGGGCGGTAAATCAACAGGGCGCGGCAAGCAGCGCCCCTACGGCCCACTCACGGCGTGGCTTATGCCACTCCGTACTTCTTTATACACCGACACGCGGCATTAGGTTCAAAACCGGTTGGAAGGTTGGAAGGTTGGAAGTGCTAATCTTCAACCTTCAACCTTCAACCTTCAACCTGATATAATGCTCCCATCCTATATTGAGGAGAAAGGCTTGCTTCCGAAGATTAGTTTCATAACCACGGGCGGTACTATCTCTATGCGCTACGACCGGACGTTGGGTGGGGCGGTGCCTGCTGTGAGCGGCGATGAGCTTGTACGCATGGTGCCGGGGCTTGACGACGTAGCTAATATCGAACTGACCGAGTTCGCCAACGTGCCTTCTTGCCACCTGACCCCTGACAATATGTTCGCGCTCTGCGGCCTGATACGGGATACTTTGGCCCGCCCTGACGTGGACGGTGTGGTGGTCACGCATGGCACCGATGCGCTTGAAGAGACGGCGTATATGGCCGACCTGCTGCTCGATCCTGTGAAGCCGATGGTGTTTACCGCCGCCATGCGCAACAACTCCGAGTTGGGTGCGGACGGCCCTCGCAATATACTGGCTGCCGTGCGAGTTGCTTCGTGTGAGGATACGCGTGGTCTGGGTGCTCTAATAGTGTTCAACGGGCGCGTGCTGGCGGCGCGGGACACGATAAAGATGCACACCTCCAACCTGGACGCCTACCGGTCGCCGATGCTTGGACCCCTTGGTGACGTAGACGACCGGTTGGTGACGATTTATCGTCGTTCGCTGGTGCGCCAATCTATTGTGCCCGACCATATCGTTCCCCAGATAGCTTTCGTCAAAGTATGTGCGGGCATGGATAGTGTGTACCTGCTGTGGAGCCTGCAAAACGGCTACAAAGGGCTTGTAATAGAGGCTATGGGCCAGGGCAACGTGCCGCCGATGATGCTGGAGGGTATACAGGCGTGGTTGGACGCAAGCCGCCCGGTAGTGCTAGTATCCCGCTGCCCAGAAGGCCGCGCCCTCGACACATACGCTTATCAAGGCGGCGGCAAGCAACTGCACAACATGGGCGTTATATTCGGAGAGGATTTGACGGGCCAGAAAGCGCGGATTAAGTTGATGCTGGCGCTTGGGGTGACGGGGGATGTGGGGGAGATTAGGGGGATGTTTGAGTATTTGGAATAACTATACAGAAACGTTGCTTTTGCGTGATTTGTGTGTTATATTCAATCCACTCTAACTGCCTAGTGTAGAGCTTGGCTCACTTCCGCTCCGCGCCAGGCAGGTCGGTTCGTACTTTATCCACACCTTTGTTGCCTCGCCGATAGAGCAATAGCTGGCGCGTCTGCCGGTCTATCAGCCTGTATCTGTATCCCAACGCTGTATACTACACATGGCTGATGTCCGTGCTCATACCTCCCTTACTCAGGGAGCGGAAGTTGTGGCTTATTCAAAAACCAGTAAGGAGAAATGAAATGACTATCAGAAACAACACATCAGGCAACACGGTACTACGCAAACTTATGCAAATGGTAGCGCTGGCAGTAGCAGTATTGATACTCCCCCAGCTTGCTGGCGGGGTAGGAGCCACAGCACCTAGCAATCCAGGGCCAAATGCGCTAACAGCCACACAGGACTTCCAGGATGTACCGACTACAGACCCCTTCTACAACTTCTTACATAAGATTGGCCCTAATGGCGCCCAGATCGTGGGTGGCTACACCTGTGGCGAGCTGGGCGAGCCTTGCGTGGCGCCGGGCAACATGCCTTACTATCGCCCCGGCAATTCCGTGACGCGATTGCAGATGAGTAAGTTCGTAGACCTTGCCCGCTCTCAGCCTGGTATAAATATCAACACCACCACTAGTATATTACCTCTCTATTCCGGCACAACTGCCGTCGACGGCGTCGGAGTAAAAGGCGAAAGCGCCAGTGGTATGGGCGTGCAGGGCATAAGCAGCTCTGGTACTGGGGTATATGGCTCAAGTACCGGTATCGGGGTATATGGTGCTAGTATAAATGAGAGGGGTGTCTATGGTTTTAGTACTAACAATATCGCCGTGTACGGAACAACCGGTAGCTCACTTCCTGCTATTCGTGGTGAGAACACAGGAAGTGGGGTTGGTGTTCAGGGAAACGGCAATACTGGCAACGGGGTATACGGGATAAGCACCAGTGGTGCGGGTGTACGAGGCTCAAGCACCAACAGTGCTGGTGTAGTTGGTGCTAGTATAAGTGACAGGGGTGTCTATGGTATTAGTGCTAACAATATTGCCGTATACGGAACAACCGGTAGCTCACTTCCTGCTATTCGTGGTGAGAACACAGGCGGTGGCGTTGGTGTTCAGGGAAACGGCAACACTGGCAACGGGGTATACGGCCAAAGCGCTGGCGGCAATGGCATATATGGCACCTCTGTAAGTACCAATACTCTTACTGATGGAGGGGTATATGGCATATCAACAGTTTTGAATGGCAACGGCATAATAGGTGAAGCCAACAACGGGTCACTTGCATTTGGCGTGTGGGGCAAGAGCACCAGCGGCTATGCGGGATACTTCGAGGGCAATGTCCTTATCACCGGCACTTGCACGGGCTGCGCAATGGGTGACTTCGAGATAGACAACCCAATCGACCCGGCCAACAAATACCTGCGTCATTCGACAGTAGCAAGCCCGGACATGCTAGACATCTACACCGGCAACGTGACTACCGATGCTAATGGTAATTCCATAGTCGTGCTGCCCGACTACTTTGAAGCTCTTAACAAGGATTTCAGATATCAATTGACGGTCATCGGGCAATTCGCCCAGGCAATTGTGACCAGCGAAATCCAAAGCAACCACTTCACAATAAAGACCGACAAACCCAACGTAAAGGTATCCTGGCAGGTGACTGGTATACGTCATGACCCTTACGCAGAGCAGCATCCGGTCCAGGCTGAGGAAAGCAAGCCCGACACCGAGCGTGGCTATTACCTGCACCCCGAACTCTATGGGCAACCCAGCACACGACAGATCGGCCCCGCAACAGAAAACAAGTAAGCTGTTTCTGACAGCGCAACATCAGGCATAAAGAACCAGAAATAGTTATCTGTTGAGGCATTAATAGCGAAATTCTACGTGAGGAAAGAGGAGTCATGTAACTGGTGACTCCTCTTTTGCCCTTTAATCAAACTTCACTCTAACATCGCCAGCGCCCCATCCACCCGCCCCATCGTCTCTCCCTTCCCCAAAACCTCCAAACTCTCAAAAAGCGGCGGCAAGCAACTGCACAACATGGGCGTCATCTTCGGAGAGGATTTGACGGGCCAGAAGGCGCGGATTAAGTTGATGCTGGCGCTGGGGGTGACAGGGGATGTGGGGGAGATAAGAGGGATGTTTGAGTACCTTGCATAATCCTCGCACCCTTATTCTTCGCTTGGCGTCTTAATCTCGGTACTAGTTGGCTTGCCTTCTTTCTCGGCGTAGCCAATCAGCCTTGGGTCCGTCATATCCTTAGTAGAGCGTGTAACAGGCTGTTGCTGTGGCGGTTTAGGTTGTGAAGAAGGCGGTCTTGTGGTGTGGGTATGGGTAGCAGCTCTTGCCATTGGTTTCTCCTTATTTTATGTCCTGAACGAATACAAACACTTGAACAGCGGTCAGAGCGGCTATAAATAGTGCTTCACAGATAAGGAACCGAATGGCCCATTCAGTTGCACGGCCTTTCGCTTTTACTTTCGGTTCATTGTTGTTGTATATCGTTCTAAACGTATCCAATAAGACGAGTTTCGTTGTATCTGGTCTCTTGTCTAAATATTCGGCTGTCAACACGTCCAGGTCTGCAAGTATCTGGAATTTACGGATTCTGTATGCGTTATAGCCTGCTATCACTATTGCCAGATAAAAAGCCATAGCCGCGATTGTTAGCAAAACCATTGTGGGCTTTACCCACGGATCGAGCAACAGCTGCTTCTGAGCAAGGTTGGATGCAACATCAAATGCTGTTTTTTGGAAGCCCACAGCGCCTGCCGTAAGAAGGCTTGCTGATCCTAAAACGAAACCTGCTTTAGTGTCGTAGCTGGAGATTTGAGCATTTTGCGCATCTATACTGGCCTTTACAGTGTCATATATCAGCTCTAGACTCTCTAATTCAACCTCACTTTCACTTGCTTTGTTATCATCTTTCGGATCATCCATTATTTTGGAATACTCCTAATACTATTATAACTTGAATGTCAACGTGTAACGAGACTCATTCTCTTACTTCAGCTTCCCCAGCGCCGCATCCACCCGCCCCAACGTCTCTCCCTTCCCCAAAACCTCCAAGCTCTCGAACAAAGGCGGCGAGGCCGTGCGCCCGCTCGTGGCAACGCGCAGTATCATAAACACATCGCCCGCCCTCACCCCTAGCTCCTCGGCTATGGCGCGCATACCAACCTCCCACGCTTCGTGCGTCCACGGTTCGGGCAGGCTTTCTAACAGAGCGCGTATCTTTTGGAGGGCATCTTTAGCCTGCACCGACGTGGCCTTCTTGGGTACTAGCAGGCTCGCATCGTAATCAGAAGGTGGACCAAAGAAAAAGTCGGTCAACTCCATGAATTCGCCCAGGCGCGTCAGGCGGTCCTTGATGATGGGTACTACCTGTCTCACCCTGTCCATATCTATCCCTTCAGGCAGATAGGGCACCAAGCGATTGTATAAATCATCGTCGCTCAACATTCGTATGTGCTTGCCGTTGATAGCGGTCAGCTTCACCAGGTCGAATATCGGCCCACTCGTCGTCACCCTACCCAGGTCCATCTCGCGCTCTACATCCTCATAAGCGAATACCTCGTTACCGTCAGGCATGGACCAGCCCATCAGCGCCAGGAAGTTTACCATCCCCTCCGGCAGGAAGCCCTGCTCTCTGTACCACTTCAGCGACGTGTTGTTCTTGCGCTTGGATACCTTCGACCTGTCGGCGTTGCGCATCAGAGGCATATGGGCGAACTTGGGCGGAACCCACCCGAAGTGTTGGTAAAGCAAGACGTGTATCGGTGTGCTGCTGATCCACTCCTCGCCGCGTATGACGTGGCTGATCTCCATGTAGTGATCGTCTACGACCACAGCCAGGTGGTAGACGGGCAACCCGTCCGATTTGAGCAAGATGGTGTCGTCCAGCACCCGGTTCTCGAACTTGATTTCGCCCCGGATGAGGTCGTTGAAGCTGGTAGCGCCCTCGTCGGGTATTCGTATGCGTATGACGTAGGGCTTGCCCTCTGCCAGGTTGCGTCCCACCTCTTCGGGAGAGAGACGCAGGCAGGTGTGGTCATAGTGCGGCGGTTCTTTGCGCGCCTCCTGCTCCTTGCGCATCTGGTCGAGCCGCTCCTTGGTGCAGAAGCAGCGATAACCCTTGCCCATGGCGACCAACTGCTCGGCGTGCTCCTTATAGAGATCGCTACGTTGGGTCTGAACATAAGGCCCGTATGCGCCGCCGATGCCCGGCCCCTCGTCAGGAGTCAGCCCCAGCCAATCGAGCGCCTTCATAATCTCGCCAACCGAGCTTTCGTTGTACCGCACCTGGTCCGTATCCTCTATACGCAGAATGAACTTCCCGCCGTGCTTATGCGCAAACGCCCTGTTAAAGAGCGCCATGTACCCCGTGCCCACATGCGGATCGCCCGTAGGCGAAGGCGCGATGCGGGTGCGTATTTGGTCTGTCATTCTCGGTCTCCTTTCTGAGAGTTAGAACGTTAGAACGTTACAAGGTTGAAACGTTCTAACGTTCTAACGTTCTAACGTCATATCCCCAGCCAACTCCCCCCGAACATACCCATACCCTCCCCCGCCCCCTCTACTTTGAAGACGCGGCCCCTGGCGAAGTAGGGGAAGTCGGGCCACTCGGCGGGTTCGCCTGCTACACGGCCTGGGACAGGGAGGAGGCGTGCAGTCAAGGGCTTGTCGAGCCTGATGGCTAACGCGGCCATGTCCAGGATTATCCGCTCTAGTTGGGTTAGCGAAATATCGCCTGGCAACGGAACCGTGTCCAGGCCCAGTCCGCACACCGCCGACAGCAGCAGCAGCGTGTCGAGCGTAACCAGACCCTCGGCTGCGCGGTCGGCCAACGTCTGGTCTTCCAGCGCGGGCAGCATCAAGCCGGAGTAACCTGTCGTGGGCAATCGCCGTCGGGCCTCTTTGAGCGCGCCAGTGAAGAAAGTGGCGGCTGCCAGCGTGCCCGGAGCACCCACCGGCCCTCCGCTCACCATTTCGAGGGCGCGGGCTATACTCCGGTCAGGCTCCGGGTAGGGGGCCATCGAGATGTCCAGGCCGGTGAAGCTGTACCCGTGCTCGGCTGACATCTGTCCGCACACCTGCGCCACGCGCTCGCCTTGCTCCACAAGCAGCGCCAACAAGTTCTCCCTCGCCTCCTCATGCGAGCGCGAGATGGTGAACGCCCGCACAGCGAGGTCAGCCGCTTCGAGGGCCAAACCGAACTCAGGCGCGCCCTTGTTCTGTTCGTCTTCTTCGTAGTATGAAGCTGGGAAGAAGGGGACGTGGGGAGGGCAGTTGGCCGCAGCCGCGAAACGCAAGTTGCCGAAGCCGTCCTTTGTCCTCTCCGACAGACCCTTGATGATAGCCGCCGACGCTCTCACGGCGTCCAGGTTCACGCCGCCGCCCCGCCTGTCGCCCACCTGCACGCTCGCAAAGACGTTTTCGGCGACCAGGAGAAGGTTGGGAATGGCAGCCTGAATAGCCCCTGTCTCGCCGTTGTTGGCCTGCGCCTGAATAGTGCCCAGCGAACAATAGTCTATAGCGGCTTCTGCACACTGTTTGCCGAGTTCTGACACGATGGTTGGAGCGTTATTGTCGGGAATGAGCCAACGTTCGAGCGGCTGAGTGGATAGACGCACCGACTGCACCGTGTAACCCGCCGCCTGTAGGTCAGCGCGGCCCATGTGGGCGAATTCACCCAGGCGCGCAATTAATGAGGCGCGGTCCGCCACGTCCGTGGGCAGCGCCGCGCCGATGGTCAACGAGCGTATGTTCACTTCTTATTTAGTCGGAGGCGTCGCGCCTGCTGTAGCTCCTGGCGTTGTTCCAGCCTTCGCTTCTATCGGTCCTCCGGCAGTTTTCCAGGCATCGTAGCCGCCGTGCAAAATTCTCATGTTGGTGTAGCCGTTCTGGCTCAACGTTCGCGCCACACGGGCGCTCTCTTCGTCGTTCGGTCATTGGCAGTAGACGATCATGTTGCCCAGCTTCGGGAACTCCGACAGGCGGGTCTTCGCCTCAGCCTCCGGGATATTAGTTGCACCTGTAATGTGCCCCGCTACGTAAGAGTCGCGTACGCGCACGTCTATGACCTTCACGTTCCCGGCGCTTATCTCGGCAATCGCGTCCTTAGGCTCAATTCTGGGTAAAACTGCCGTCTCGGTGGAGTCTTTTACTACCTGGGTATTCTGTGCGGCTTTTTGCTGGGTGGCAAGCGCCGACTGGTCCATGGTCTGGGTGATTGGCGTTGCGGCGGCGCTGCTTGTTGTACCGGTACCGTTACCGCCGTTAGCCAGGGCCGCCCAGAGAATTATCAGCAGCACGACTGCCGCGCTGGTGCCTACGAGCGCGATGCCAAACTTATCAGGCCCCTTCCTCGCTGTTGCCCCAGGGGCGTATCGCGGGTCAACCGGCCTGCTTGGGCCGCGCACCTTTCTTGCTTTATTATCCGGCATCTCTTTCCTTTCAAACTATAGGGTAGGTGTCGAAAATATACCATACCAGGCGGGAACAGGCAAGGTCTTGACAGCGCGCGCTACTGTAGTGTACACTGCTTGCATATTTGCACAATCGAATAGAAATCGAGAGTGGCAGCGAGAGTACTGGCTCAATGATCTGCCCGGCAACCGGCAACAAGCACGGTGCCCCACCCAGCCCACCAGGGAAGGATTTGGCCTTGCTACTAAGGCAAACACTCGCCTCTCCCTGTAGAGGCTTTTTTGTTAGTTTTGAGTTTTGAGTTTTGAATTGGAAAATAACTCAAAACTCAAAACTCAAAACTCCCGGAAGGAGGCACGATGCCTGCTACTGAAAACACAAACCATCCCTTCCTGGCCCGGCTGCGGCAGCAAGGGCCTATAATTTGCGATGGGGCTATGGGCACGATGCTCTACTCGCTGGGCGTGCCCGCTAACCACTGCTTCGACGAGTGCAATCTCTCGCAGCCCGACCTTGTGCGCCAGGTGCATGAAGCTTACATCAAGGCGGGCGCTGAAATAATTGAGACCAACACGTATGGAGCCAACCGCTTCAAACTTGCTACGTATGATTTGGGCGATAAAGTGCGCCAGGTTAATATCAGGGGGGCTAAACTGGCCCGCGAGTCGCGTGAAGTGAGCGGACAAATGGTGTTCGTGGCGGGAGCCGTCGGCCCCCTGGGTAAGCCGATAAAGCCGGTGGGCCTTATTTCGGCGTCGGAGGCGCATAGTATCTTCAAGGAGCAAATAGAAGCTTTGCTCGAAGGCGGGGTGGACCTCATCATCCTGGAGACCTTCCGCGACCTCGAAGAAATGCATCAGGCCCTACTCGCCGCGCGGGAGGCGTGCGATTTGCCTATCGTGGCACAGATGACTTTTGAGGAAGACGGCACCACGCAAGTAGGTAATACACCCGAAGAAGTGGTGAAAGTTCTGGAAGAGTGTGGCGCTGACGTGATAGGCTCGAACTGCTCCACAGGTCCGCAGAGGATGGCGCGGGTTATGTCCGAGATGGCGGCGCGCACCAAACGCCCTCTGTCGGCCCAGCCCAACGCCGGTTGGCCGGAGGTAGTCGGCGGGCGCATCGTGTACGTGTCCACGCCCGGCTACATGGCCGAGTTCGCCAAGCACATGGCCTCTGGCGGCGTGCGCATACTCGGCGGCTGTTGCGGCACGACCCCCGCGCACATAAAGGCCCTCGCCGAGTCGCTGCGCCAGCCCTCTGAGGTCACTATCCCCGGCGAAGTCCCCGGTAGACCCTGGGGCGGCAACGGCTCCCAGCCGAGTCCTAGCAAGGGCGCGATAAATCACGCCCCTACAGGTCCTCTAAGAGCCAGCGAAGCCGAAGCCCCCAAACCGCGTGGCGTTGCTGCGCTGGAGGAGGTCGAAGAACGCGCTTCGGTGCATGACGACATTGGTTCCTTCGCGTGGAAACTTGGTAGAGAGTTCGTGGTCAGCATCGAACTCGCCCCGCCGCGTGGCTTGAATCCGTCCAAGCTGCTCGCGGGCGCTCATATGCTCAGGGCGAAGGGTGTGGACGCAGTGAACGTGACGGACAGCGCCCTGGGCCGCGCCTCGATGAGCGCGCTTGCGGTCGGCTATCAGGTGGTGCAGCAAGCGGGCATGAACGTGATCATCCACTTCACTACCCGTGACCGCACGCTGATGGGCATACAGGCCGAGTTGCTGGGCGCGCACGCGATGGGCATACGCCACATCCTGGCCCTCACGGGCGACGCACCCAACCCCGTTGAGAAGTTAGGCTCAACCGGCGTCTTCGACATCGATTCGATAGGTCTGATCAAGCTACTAACGCAACTGAACCAGGGCGTAGATATGTCGGGCAATAGCATCGGAGGCACGACTGATTACCTGATAGGTTGCGCCTTCAACCCCACCGCCCGCGACCTGCCCCTTGAGATTGACCGCCTCGGCCAGAAGCTCGAAGCGGGCGCGCACTTCATAATGACCCAGCCTGTATACGACCTCGAATTGGTAGAGCGCACCCTCGATCACGTCAAAGCGTTCAACACGCCTGTGCTGCTCGGTATACTGCCGCTACAGAGCTACCGCCACGCGGAGTTCCTGCACAACGAGGTCCCAGGTATAACGATACCGGAGTTCGTGCTGGCCCGTATGCACGAAGCAGGAGCGAATGGCCGGCAGGAGGGAGTAGAGATGGCGAAGGAAATCCTCCTGCACGCCCACACCCGCTATGCAGGAGCCTACCTGATGCCTTCTTTCGGTCGCTATGAGCTATGCGCGAGCGTGCTGGACGTGCTGCCCCGGTTTGTCCTTGCGGATGCGAAGCTTAGGATTTAACTACCAGGACCAGGAATGAGAAGCAAGGTGGTCGTTTTGAGCATTGATTGGCATAATAGCCCCATGATAAATGCCCATGCCTTCAATACTCTGCGTGCCTTTCGCTCAGACCTCCACTCCTGCTTCTCCAAGCGAGAGGATGCTCTCTTTGAATTGGCCGATGCCATTCTCACTGCCGGCCCACTCCCTTCTCCCGTACACTTGAGTTTGGAGCCTGTCCATCGTAGGGGTTGGGGCAGTCTTTATGCTGCCCTCGCTCGTGGCCGCATTGACATTGATAGATTGCGTGCCTTGTTGGCTGCTCAGGCAACTCATGCTCCAGATACTCAGATCAATGGTATTCCTCCTGTTTATGCTGTTGATGTGAGCGTGTGGGCACGATGCGACGCCGAGGCAAGTCCTGATCGAGGGTTCTACTATCATCCTTCCCGCCATTCTGCCGGTCAACCTATCGTCGCTGGTTGGGCTTACCAGTGGATCGCCCAACTCAGCTTCACTCGTGATAGTTGGACTACTCCCCTCGATATTCAACGCGTACACCCTACCCAAAACGCCAATCAAGTGGCTGCCCAACAGATCGCAACTCTTGTTCGCCTCTCTAAATCGTCTTCCCTCCATGCTGATGCTGATGCTGATCCAATGGTAGCAAGCAAGCCGACACCACTGGCACCGCTGTTTGTCTTTGATGCCGGGTACGACTCGGTACAGCTAAGCGAGGCACTGGACGAAGCCCAAGCATCAGCCTCGATCCTCGTCCGTCTACGTTCTGGCCGCTGTTTCTATGCTGACCCACTCTCTCCAGATGAATGTGGCACAGGACCAGGCACCACTGGGGGAAGGCCACGACGCCATGGAGCAAAGTTTGAGTGTCAGAACCCATCGGAGTGGCCTCCTCCTTCTGTTGAGCATTATTGCCAGGACGTGCAGTATGGAGTAGTGAGGGTACGAGCGTGGTGTGGACTGCACCCAAAGACCCAGGAACACCCAACTCGTGGTACGAGAGGTCCTCGTCCTATTTGCCGTGGCACATTGGTGCTTGTCGAGGTATCTCGTCTACCAGGCCGTACCCGTAAACCACAGGTGATGTGGCTTTGGTACAGTGGACCAGGAGCCGCAAGACCGCACCTGGATTTGTTGTGGCGTGCATACGTGCGCCGGTTTGATCTTGAGCATACATTCCGGTTTGTGAAGCAGACCCTCAACTGGACCGCGCCGAGGGTGAGATTGCCGGAGCAAGCAGACAAATGGAGTTGGTTGGTAGTTGGCGCCTACACACAACTGCGTCTAGCTCGATATTGCGCCTATGACTACGGCTATGACTCACGACTACCCTGGGAGAGGAGGCAAAAGCCAGCACACCTAACACCATACAGAGTGAGGAGGGGGTTTTGTTCTCTCCTGGTAGGGCTAGGTACCCCAGCGAAAGCGCCAAAACCGTGCGGACGCTCACCTGGGAGGCCCAAAGGCACTCGTCGTGGCCCGGCACCACGGTATCCGGCGATCAAAAAGGCTGCTTGAACGCACATCAAATCAACTGGTAAAGAGCTTGCAAGAGCCGAACCAACTCTTGCCCACTTCCTCGTGGTTAAATCATAAGTTTAGCTAAATATCCTGGGCAATCGCTTCTGCCAGCCCTCTGGCAGGAGTGCGTCCAGCGCGTCGTCTACAGTCACGACACCGAGCAGAGTATCATTCCTGTCCACGACAGGAAGGGCCAGCAGGTTATATTCGGCCATCTTACGAGCCACCTCGCGCTTGTTTTCGCCCGGACGCACGCTGAGGAACTCCTTCAGCATGAAATCACTCACCACTTTATTACGTTCGTGGACCAACAGATCGCGCACCGTTATGATCCCTATCAACTTCGGGTCTTCCTCGGACTCTACAACGTACATGTAATAGATAAGGTCAGCCGACATGAACACGGGCTTATTAGTCTCGATTACCTCCTCAACCGTCATACTGGGTAAGACCTGCACGAAATCGGTGGTCATGATGCCGCCCGCGCTCTTCTCCGGGTAGCGCATCAACTGGCGGACCTCCTGGGCCTCTTCCTCGTCCATCTGTTCGAGCAGAGCGTCGGCTTTGTCCTCTGACAGTTCCGATAGCAAGTCGGTAGCCTCGTCGGGGGCCATCTCTTCGAGTATGTCGGCTGCGCGCTCTTCGGGCATGGACTCCACGATGTCGGTCTGGCGCTCGGCCACTATCTCCTCTAGCGTATCGGCGGCCAGCGTATCGTCCAGGGAGGCGATAATCTCAGCGCCCTGGTGATAGCTAACCGCGTCCGTGATGCGCGCAATCTCCACGGGGTGCAGCCTTGAGAGCTTCTTATGCGGCAGGTCCAGACCTCCCGGCACGGTCGAGCTGAACACGTCCAGGTGGCTCCAGCGAACTATGCACGGCTGCAAAGCCTTCTTTGCGACGTTCTGCAACAGACCCGCGATGCGCAGCCTTCGCGCCAGACCGCCCAATCCGATGTCCACCCCGCGCACCCACCAGCGAACTTCCAACAAGTCGCCTTCCGGCACGGCTGCGTCGGTGACAACTACATCGTTCACACGCACAACCCTGAGCGTCTCGAGGTCAATCACTTGCTTGTCCCACAGGTCGCGGGTCAACAGCATCTCGCCTGGGCGTCGCTCGAAAGGCCGCAAATCCACCCTGGACGACCTCAGCTTTATTTCACCGAGGCCAAATGTCCCGATCTGTTCTATAGGCAAAAAGAAAGGCGGCATCTTGCGACTTGTGAGCGCAAGCACGCCCTTTATCACGAGCGCGTCGTACTCCACGGCTTCTTCTTGCTCCTTCCCATCTGCGCTCGGCGCGTAAGCAACTTTAGTTTTTTCGTTGCCCGCGACCTCGAACCGGACCACCTCCGCCACGAGGTCGCGCACGCGAGCTACGCGGTTGCCATGCAAGTCGAGTATTTTCTTGCCTATGATTTCGGAGAGATAAAACATTGGGTATCTTTCGCCTCAGATCATGGAGCTATTTATACACATTATATACTGCGCACGCCCATAGTCTAACGAAATGTAGACGAAATTGGTATACGTGCAGTTTCGGTTGCTGCGAGCCAATGCACAGGATGGTCTATCACTGTGTGCGTGTTATAATATTGTTCATGCAAACAGCCTACACAGGCAAGCGCCGCGCCGGGTGAAAGGAGTCGATTATGATCTTCCACGTTACGGTAGAGCAGGCGGAAGACGGCTGGATAGTCGTTGAGTGCCCCGCTCTTCCGGGTTGCGTCTCTCAAGGCAAAGACGAAAGGGAAGCCCTGGACAATATCAAGGAAGCTATCACCGCATGGTTATGGGCCGAGGACCAAAAGGCTCTTTCTAAGCTACCCACTGATGCCAAAAGACAACCGATTGTGGTTGCGATATGAGCTATGAGTAAATTGGGTAACATTTCAGGCAAGGAAGCCGCGAAGGCCTTTGAGAGGGCTGGTTGGCAACGACTAGTACAGGTGGGCAGTCACTTGATAATGGTGAAGCCTGGTGTTCCAGCCAATCTATCTATTCCTCAACATAAGGAGCTATCTATCGGTACACTGAGAGCGTTAATTCGTAATGCCGGTATGACCCTAGACGAGTTTCTGGGATTGCTTTAGCTCCTTGGTACGTAGAGTTACTTCATACCTACCCTTTGTAGGGGTAATTCTCGTAGCCCTGGTCCTCCTGCCGAGGCTTGTCGGGTACGCACAACATTCCTGGGACATGCTGAACTTCCCATGGCAGATTGATTACGACGAGGGCATCAATCTCAACGCATCATGGCTGCTTTCCCAGGGCGTCAACATCTACCACCCCAACCCGCCCGACCACTTCATTTCGTCCATGTACCCGCCGCTTTATTTCGTGCTCAACGCGGCGGCTATAAAGCTAGTCGGTCTGAACCTGGCAAGCGGTAGATTGCTGGCGTTCATAGGCGCGATAGGCGTGGGCGCTGCTCTGTGGGCGTGGGTATACGTAGAGACAAAGAGGCACGTCGCCGGAGCGCTTTCTGCCCTGATGTGGTTTTCGCTAGGCCCCGTGTATGTGTGGAGCACGTTCTATAAGCAGGACATGCTGGCGCTGGCGTTCGGCCTGGTAGGTGTTGCTATGGTGGCGCACTGGGCTGCGGTAAGGCGATTATCGTCCGAAGCCCCTTCAGGGAAGGGGGGGAACGCAAGTTTGTTCTGGGCAATTGTGCCGCTTTTACTCTCTTTTTGGGTGAAACAGTCTTCCCTCGCTCCTATGGCAGCGGCAGGGCTTTTCGTACTGTTGGTAGATTGGCGGTTGGCGATACGCTGGACGCTCACGGCAATCGGCTCGATCATTATACCCTTTGCCGCGCTCGATTTACTGCTCAAAGGCGGATTGCACACGCATGTGCTGGCCTTCGACTATTACGGGCGTTCGGCTGCCAGGCTGGGCAAGAACCTAGACGCGCTGTGGACGCAACACGCACCGTTGGCGCTGTGTGGGTTTGGCTACGTCGTATTATCGGCTTGGGAGTACGCGAAGAAATCAGAAATCACAAGTCAGAAGTCAGAAATACCTTTGAGCGCCCTGTATCTACTGGTATCCATACCAGCCTCCCTCCTCAGTAATTCGCTGCCTACAGCCAACTATAACCACTTGCTCGATATACTCGCGCCGCTTTGTTTGACTTTGGGCGTGGCGCTGGGTACGGTATGGCGACGTACAAGGGGAGGGGGAGGTAACATGCGGGCGCGTGTTGCCTGGACATCGGCAACGCTGGTCGTCCTGGTATTGGCGCTTATACAGGCTGACATTCTCTACAACAAGCCTGGGCAGGCGTGGTACTCACCACTGAGTATGCCATTAGCCGAACGTGCTGAACGAATGGAGAAGCTGTCGGAGATCGTCAAGCAAGCGCAAGGCGACATTCTTTCCGAAGATAATTGGTTGCTGCTGAAGAACGGCAAGCGCGTAATCTATGACGACCCGGCGGCCATGTCCGCGCTCGCCAACGCGGGCGCGTGGAACCAATCGGCGCTGTTGCAAGACATCAACCGCCACAAGTTCTCCCTGGTAGTTCTTCAATATGACCTCACAACCGAAACATACAACCCCAGGTGGAGCGATAAGTCGCTAAAGGCGCTAAAGGCGAACTACGAGATACGCTTCCGCGATGCCCTTTTCACACATGTGCCTCGCCCGCCCGGTGACGCGCCTGATACAGAGGCAGGATGCACTCTACAGACCGGCTCCGCGCTGCAAGGTTACACCTTCCGGGCTACGACTGCCAATCACGGCGACAGCCTTCCCCTGAGCCTGTATTGGGAAGTAACGTCCAAATTGACACTTCAAATAAACACCAAGTATTTTGTGCGATTGTTAGACAGCGCAGGAGCCGTCAAATGGAGCGCCGACCTATCTCCTGGGCAGGCCGCAGGTAAGACACTGCCAGGTTCCACCGATCTGACAACGGGGGTGCGCGACGATATCTCCATTCCGGTGGCATCGGAATTGCCTTACGGACATTACCGCCTCGCGCTTGGCGGCTATACTATAGATGGGGCCAGAAAGATCACGCCTTTGCAGATGAAGTGCCCCACTAATATCAAGCCGCAGCCGGACGGCACGATCCCTCTCGCAAGCATAGAGGTAGTCGAACGATGGGGCAGATAGATTGCATTGTTTTGGATTATTGTGAGAGTTAAATATGGATAAAGAGCCACTAGCGATATTCTTATCACCGCACTTTGACGATATTGCTCTGTCATGCGCGGGTATGGCGGCCCGCTTATCACGCAAAGGGGTGCGCTGCATAGCGATTACGGTTTTCACCGCGCCCTCGCCCCAAGACGAACCGTTGTCGTCCTACGCTCAGTGGCTGCACAGCCAATGGGAGAGCGCAGGGGAACGGGGAGACGACAAAGAGCCGATAAACGAGGTGCGGCGCGAGGAAGAACGCCAGGCAATGCGCTTGCTCGGACTGGAATACGTGTGGCTCGACTTGCCGGACGCGCCCTATCGGCATGACTCTGGGGGCGAGCATTTTTATACGTCAGATGAGAAGTTAATGGGCAGAGTCGCGCCTGAAGAACGCCGCCTACTCGTACACCACATTGCGAAAGAGATAGCCAGGATAGCCAAAGAGACCGGTGCAAAGGGGCGAATACGGGTGTTCGCCCCGCTTGGAGTGGGACGCCATGTAGACCACCAGCTTGTTTTCTTAGCAGCCCGCCGCCTCGGACCGCACTACGGGGTACTTTTCTACGAAGACTATCCCTATGCGGTCAGGCCTGGCGCTCTAGCCGCCCGCCTGGAAGAATTGGACACACCTATCCAGGCGCGTATCACATCTATCACCGACCTCATAGGCGTCAAGATAGCCGCCATAGCGCGCTATAAGTCACAGTTAGAAATGCTTTTCGGGAGTAGCGAAGCCATGCCCTCCGCCGTGAAAGCCTACGCCGAGGCGTTAGCAGGTACATCGGAGAATGCTGGTCATGCCGAGCGTTACTGGCGCATACCGTCTGTATACGTTATTGGGAGGGTGAACCCGTAGGGGCACACGGCCGGGTGCCCTATGATGCTGAGGTAGGGGCACACGGCCGTGTGCCCCTACGGGTTCACCCTGGCAATCCGAAGTGTGACCTCGCCCGTATATATTAGCGAGAGAACAAAATAGACAAAACAGTGGTGTGTCCGCTCCTTCCTCCTTCGAGACAAAACCCCGCTACCCTATCAGGTAGCGGGGTTTTGTTGTTGTGCCTTCTTGGTGACTATTCGTTATTTGACGAACCAGCCTGTACCCGGCTGCTTGTCCGGTTCTGGGTAATACTGGCGCAGCTTGCCGATGCCATAAGGGTCAATAGGCTGGCTGCCCGCATTATATAGGGCGAAGTGCAGGTGCAACGCGCCACGCGCTCCCGTGTCTCCGGCCATGCCCACCACCTGCCCGCGTTTTATCCAAACGGTGTTAGATTGCGAACCTATAGGTATGCCCTTAGTGATTGAGGCCAGATGCCCATAGTACGTGTAGTAGGTCGAACCGTTGAAATCGTGCTTGATCCAGACAGCGTTGCCCTGGCGCGAGCTACAGTTTCCGCAAGCCTCTCCGTCCGCCGAAGCGATAACGGGGAAGGTACGCCAGCTACCGAAGCCACTGACTTCACCATTGACAAAATCAATGCCACCGTGAAAACCGCCGTTAGAATAATACCAGCCCGAAAGTATGCTCATCCTGCCGTTTGGCGCGAAAGGCAATGTAAGCAAACCCATCGCGGGCTGCTTACCGGGAATGGCTACCTGTGAAGCCTCCACAGACGGCGCGTGGACCGCAGATAGAGACGAAGCTGTAACTAAAATGGCAAGAGCGGCGACAGCAAGGATAGACCGTCTCTTACAGACACTAATTCGCAAAACATTCGCCAACACACGTATGCTGGAAGACAGCGAAAAAGTAGAACTTAACATAAACATGATCAAATTTCAACCTCCATAGACAACGTTATAATACAATGCGTCATATTAGATTTTTGGCACACCGGGCCAAGTATACCCGCTGCCTTGTGAAAATTTCTACTATTTCCG
>JBBQIC010000016.1:0-21622 GCA_038324555.1 Chloroflexia bacterium | reverse complement strand
CCGGTTATAGTTATGCGCCCGCCACCCAGGAAACCGTGAATCTGGGTACACCACCAGCTTCGCAAAGTGTGCAGCCTACCTCTGAACCGGCAAGCGTCCCCAGCAGCACGCCTTACGGAAACGACCCGCTCGGCCTGTACCCAAATGCAAGCGGGCAGGCGCCACCACAAGAGCCGGTATCCGGTGACATAGAGCCTGGGCAAGAGAACACTACTACCCCGGACGTGGACAAGAAGGGGTCTTGAGGTTGGGCCGCTTGCTTGGGAAGCTGTATAGCCTGTCGCCACGTATCAGGTACGTGGGGTCGGGCGTGCTTGCAGTCCTGGCGATCTTCCTGCTGTGGTTCTTCGTCTTCCGCAACACTACCGGCAGTTCGCCAGGTCTACTAGCCACGCCGCCACCCCGCCCCGCGCTGGGCAAGAGCTTCACCTTCAGCCAGTACAATGCCGCCGTAGACAGCGCCCTGGCAGACGTGCGGGCGGCGCGCGCCTTGTCGGGCAACGACCGCTCAAACAAGCTCAAGAACGCCGCGAACACCTTGGATAGCGTCGAGGGCGGTGGGGTCTCAGATGGCGCGGGGAGCGGCTTCGCGCAGGTAGACAACACTACCATCATCGCTGAACTGCGCGACAATAGCCCCGAACTAGACGCGATAGAGAGCAAACTGTCTGCGCTATCGTCGGCCCTGCAACAGGGGCGTGGCGCTATGCTGGCGGGCACGGCGAACGGCGAGAAGGCTATAACAGAACTGCGCAACGTCCTGAGCGACCAGGCCTTCAACTATGAACGCGACCTCTCGCCCATTGACAGGCTTACGCGCTGGCTTTCGGGGCTGATCGGCGAGGCCGACCCAGGCGACACCCTCTGGCGGTGGATTGCCTCGCTTGTCGCTGCCATCGCCGCCGGTGCGCTCACTTTCCTTGCAAGCGAGCGCCTGGGGAACAGATGGGCCAGGCTGGGGTTGTCGGCGTTCGTTGGGCTGCTGGTCGGTGCGCTTCTCAACCTGGCGGCAGGGCAGATCGGCACAACTATCGAGGTGCTGGCTGCTATGGGCCTACTGGTGGCGGCAATAGCGGCGGCGCTAATCTTCTCCGGCCTGTACGTGTCCTCTGCGCCGCCGTCGAAGCCGCAAGGTATATCCGAATTGGCTGCTACCCTTGGCATGAGCGCGGCTGAGGCTCGCAAACGGGCGGATGAAGCAGCAAGCACGGGGGATTACCGCCTGGGCATACGCTATCGCTGCTTGGCGTTGCTGCTGGCGCTTGACGAAGCGGGGATGTTACACTTCGACCGCACAGCCACCGACCGCGAACACCTATTCCGAGCGCCGGGCGCCTTACAAACAGACTTGCAACCTTTGCTCGACCGTTTCGAGGCGGTCTGGTACGGTGAAGCCTTGGTGGGGGCAGAGGATTGGGCTGGATACACGGCGCGGGCCGCCGCTATCGAAGCCAGAGTTGCGGACGATCTCCGAACGCAGCGCGCAGCCGAGGGCAGGTTGCGAAGGAGCACGGCGTGAGCATAAGCGCGAATACAAGGGGCGGGAGCAGGTTGGTCGAGATAGCGGTGATTGGCGTGCTGGTCATTGTGCTTTTCCTGGCGCTCATCTGGCTGACCAGGCTGCGGGGGGTAGAGGAGACGCCGGAAAGTATCGGCTCTTCCGCGAGCGAGGGGCCGGGGGGCGCGCTGGCGCTGTACAAATGGTTGGAAAAGACAGGTTTCCAGGTGACGCGGACGGGGGTGGACGACCAATTTCCACCTTCCGCCAACACCCTGTTCATGATCAACCCCAACGACGATTTCCCCACCGGACAGGCGACCATCGTGCGCGATTGGGTCAAGCACGGCAACACTCTCATCCTGGCGGTAGGCGCGAGCGCGGGACTTGGGGGCGATAACCCGATGCTGTGCGAGCTTGGGGTCAGTCTTGCCTTTTCGCCTGGCTATTCAGGCACCGTGCCCGTATCCCAGCCACTCTTCAATCGCCCGCCCGTGTCGCTGGTCAAGATGCCTGGGACGTTCGCGCTAGAGGTGCCGCAGCGCGACGCCATACCGCTCGTTTCGACGCAGGACGAGAACGGCAAGCGCCTGCCACTCGCAGCTATGCTAAAGGTGGGGACGGGCCGCGTGTTCGTGCTCGCCAGCGACTATCCTCTGAGCAACGCGGGGCTTAGGGACGTGGACAACGGGGCCTTCGTATATAACCTCGCACAGATGTCGGGCGGCACATCGGTGGCTTTCGATGAGGTGCATCATACGGCCAGCACAGGGGGCGACTTGATCGCCCTCCTCACACATAACCCCTGGGGCTGGGCTATCATCTATGCCACGCTGCTAGCGGTCGCTTACGCGCTATGGAGCGCCCGACGCCTCGGTCCGCCCCTGCCGGAGATGAAGCCCGATCAGCGGCGTCCTACATCGGATTACGTTATCGCGGTAGCTGGCCTATTCAGGAGAGCGCGCAAGCCAGGATACGCCGCCGAACGCTACCTGCGTTTCTTCAAGCGCACGCTCACGCGCCACGCCGAACTCGACCCCTACCTGACCGACACCCGCTTCGTGCAGTCGCTATCCGAGCGAGGTCGCCACACCTTCAACCCCGACGAGATGCTCCACGCCATCGAACGTCTGCGCCAACTAGAGGGCGTAGGCGAGGGTAGGCCCGCCTCGGAAGGCGTTGAGTTGGAGACGTTGAAGGCGATAAGGGAGGCGGAGCGGGTTAGGAGGGAGGCGCTGGGGAGTAGGGAGTAGGGTGAGGGCTGCTGGACGGAGAGACAGATTGACATGTTTACGTTATAACAATATGGGGGGATGTAACATGGAAAAGACACTTAGCGCATCCGAAGCACAGAGCGACTTCGGGAAGATTCTAGATATGGTTAGTAAGGGCGATGCGGTTGTGATTGAGCACAACGGAAAGCCCGCGGTGGCGATTTTGCCTATTGAGGCTTATAGGCAATGGCAGCAGGGCAGGCGGGTATTTTTCGATACGATGAGAGATGCCGCCGAAAGAGCAGATATGTCCGAGGAAGAAGCTGACGAGCTTATAGAAGAAGCCATAAGGGCAGTACGTAGCAGGCAGACGGTCATCGAGAAGATGAGAGAGATGGCCGGACAATCTGATATGTCGCCAGAAGAAGCGGACGAATTGGCGGCGGAGGCAGTCCAGTGGGCGCGCAGCCATAGAGAGTCATGAGAGTAGTCATAGACACGAATGTAATCGTTAGCCGCTCTATTACAAACAAGGGCGCGTCGGCCTCTATCTTTGACTTATGGCTACAGGGAGCCTTTGACCTTATCGTCTCGGAAGACATCCTGGCTGAATACCGTAGGGCTTTAGGATACGAACGTACTCGCAAGCGTCACGGCTACACATTTTCTCAAATTGACCAGTTCATAGGGGACATCCGAAAGGCTGCCATGCTCGTGATAGTCAGTGAGCCATTAGACGTTATGGAGGACGACCCTGATGATAACAAGATCCTTGAATGTGCCGTAACTGGGGGTGCAGACTATATCGTGAGTGGCGACAGGCACCTGCTCAATTTGCGACACTATCGTGGGATTCAGATTTTGCCGCCTGCGGCTTTTCTATTGGTATTAGAGCAGGAGTAACTATGAACTCAGAAACCAATAAGACGGAAGAAGGGCTAGAGTCTCCCTCCCCTCATGAGGATTTCTCAAAGCGTAGAACGGAAGAAGCACGGAACGACCCCAGGACAAACGAAGAGCTAGTCAACCTTGCGCTTGCTGCCCGTGCCGAAGAGGACAAAGATAAAAGCTGGGACGCCATGATTACCTTACATTACAGAGGGAACCATGAGGTATTTGAGGCTGCAAAGCGACTCTGCAAAAGTAGCAATTCTAATGAGAGATGCCTGGGTGCAGACATACTGGGGCAGCTTGGGATACCGGATAGGGTATTTCCAACCGAATCTGTAGACTTCCTTCTACCTATACTTGAAACGGAAAAGGATTCGGATGTCTTGAATTCAATCGCGGTAGCTCTTGGGCATATACACGATCCCAGAGCAATAGAGCCGCTATCCAAGTTGAAAGACCACACGCATGAAAATGTACGCTATGGGGTTGTGTTTGGACTTCTCTATTATGAGGACGACCTGGCGATTAAGACTCTCATCGAGTTGTCAGCAGATGTAGATGAAGATGTGCGCGATTGGGCGACCTTTGGGCTTGGGGGATTGTGGGAAGATACGGATGAAAATGAGAACATCACATATATGGACACACTTGAAATACGAGAAGCTCTAGCTGCCCGCCTTACGGACGATTTTGAGGAGGCGCGTTTGGAGGGTATATTTGGTCTGGCTCTCAGGAAGGACAAGAGGGCGCTTGAGCCATTAAAGGAACTGATTGAAGATTCGGATCGGGTGTCTTACGCTTATCTTGAAGCAGCTACGGCACTAGCAGACCCAAGTTTACTACCTGGGTTACTCGATTTAAGACGGGAAGGAGAGATAAATGAGTCTCTGGAAGAAGCAATTGAGGCTTGCGGAGGGAAAAGAAACTAAATGCCCCTGATAGACCTATACCGCGCCCTCGACACCGAGCGGCGCAAAGTAATCGTCGGCCAACGCTGGACGTTCGACCAACTGCTGGTGGCGCTGCTCACTGACGGCCATGTGCTGCTGGAAGGCGTGCCCGGCGTAGCCAAGACCCTCATGGCCCGCACGCTCGCCACGACCCTGCAAGCCGACTTCAAGCGCATCCAGTTCACGCCCGACCTGATGCCCTCCGACGTGGTGGGCACCAACGTCTTCGACCTGGCGAGCAGCACATTCTCGCTCAAGAAAGGGCCGGTGTTCACCAACGTCCTGCTTGGCGACGAGATAAACCGCGCCCCGGCCAAGACCCAATCGGCCCTGCTAGAGTCGATGGAAGAGCGGCAGGTGACAATAGACGGCGTGAGCCACCCCCTGCCCGACCTCTTCATGGTAATAGCCACCCAGAACCCCGTCGAGTACGAAGGCACATATCCCCTGCCGGAGGCGCAGCTTGACCGCTTTCTGTTCAAAGTGTTGGTGGACTACCCCACGCACGACGAAGGGCTACAGGTGCTCAGGAACTATCAAGCGGGCTTCAATGCGCGCAAGCTGAACACGCTAGGTGTGCGGCCCATAGCCGACTCCAGTGCCGTAAATGCCGCCAGGGCTGAGATAGCCGCCGTTAAAGTGGCCGAAGCGGTGCTGGATTACATAGAGCGCGTCGTTGAGGAAAGCCGACGTTCGCCCGACCTATCGCTAGGAGGCTCGCCTCGCGCCGCGATAGCCTTGTTGCAAACCAGCAAGACCCTGGCTGCGCTGCAAGGCCGCGAGTACGTAGTGCCCGACGACATAAAGCTGCTCGTCCCTCCCGTAATGCGCCATCGCGTAATCCTCAAGCCCGAAGCTGAGATAGAGGGTCTGAACGCGGACCGCGCGCTTGAGCGAGTGCTGGCAAGGGTCGAAGTGCCCAGATAGTTTTGAGTTTTGAATTACCCTCTCAGCTTACGCAATCGGCACGAGATAGAGCTGGCGCAAGGCTGAAGGCTAAGAAGGAAACGAACCCACTGTCCCTTGTCATTCTGAACGAAGTGAAGAATCTCGTCGTGGGCGGGGATGGATGGGTATAAACTGTTCTCTGACATCCAGGTAAACGACGAGATTCTTCACTTCGTTCAGAATGACAAGGGCTGGCTTGGTCCTTTTCCTTCAAGAGACTGCGTAACATGAGTTACCCTTATTCAAAACTCAGAACTCAGAACTCAGCACTCATGGAGCCGGTGACTTGGGCGTGCCCGTGCTGTTGTGCCCCTCTGCGGCAGCAAGGAGATATGCTCATCTGCCAAACGGATAGTTTGCAGTATCCGAGGGAAAGTGGCACATGGCGATTGCTTGCGCCTGAGCGCGCCGAAGAGCTATACGTGTTCATTAGCGAGTATCAACGCCAGCGAGTCGCGGAGAAGTGGTGGTCGGAGAAACCGGAATACTACCTTAACTTGCCTTACACGGACGTTACGGGCAGACAACAGGACCTGTGGCGTCTCAGGACGCGGCACTGGCGGCGGCTGTTGCGGGTGCTTGACGGCGTGCTCGCTACGCCCGGAGCGGTTGTGCTGGACGCGGGCGCGGGCAATTGCTGGTTGAGCTACAGGCTGGCTCAACTGGGGGCGTATCCTGTGGCGCTTGATCTGAACGACGATGCTATGGACGGGCTTGGCGTGGCCGAAGTGTACAGGCAGCACGCGGGAGTGGAGATAACCACCGCGCAGGCAGAGCTTGAGAGGATGCCGTTAGCAGATGGGCAGTGCGACGCGGTGGTAATAAACGGTAGCCTGCACTACGTGGCCGATGTTACCCTGGCGCTCGGCGAGGCGCGAAGGGCGCTGCGGCCCGGCGGCATCCTTGTGGTTATGGACAGCCCCGTCTACCGAGATGGCAATGCGGGCAGACAGATGATGGAGGAGTGGGCAGCGCAGTACGCGCAACGCCTGGGCAAGTTTCCAAGCACGTTGCCGGGCAAGGGTTATCTAACATACGGCGAAATGCAGGTTGCTCTGCGGGTGGCCGGGTTCCCACCCGATTGTATCAAGCTGTGGCCGCAGTATACCGGCGTGAGAGCCGCCTGGCGGTGGGTGAAGTTGACCGCGAGACCTACAGGAGCGGCGCACTATAGAGAGACAGCTACTCACCCAATGTGGGTGGCTGCTAAACAGGCATAAACGATGGAGCTAGACATTAGACCCGCCACCCTTAATAAGGCTTACTTTGATAACTCGTAGATCGCTTTACTTGCTCCTCCTCGCCGCCCCAATCATGGCCCTGGCATCCATCCTGCCGAGCGCATTGTGGCTAGTAGTCGGCTACCTCGCCTTCGTCCTCCTGCTCCTCGCCGCCGACTTCGCCCTCTCGCCCAAGCCTGGTCAGTTTCGGCTCAGGCGCGAAAACGACGCCAAACTGTCCCTTGGGGCCGATAACGTAATTCGGATAATGGTCAGGCGCGTGGATGGCAGCGTGTCGGGCGTGCAGGCGAGGCCCGTGCCTTTTGTAGTGCGAGACGAGCCGCCCGCAGAATATATCATCAATCAGATGTTCCTGTCGGGCAGCGTCCACTCTGGGGAAGAGGCAGAGTTGAGCTACACAGCAAGGCCCGTCAGGCGCGGGGACTACAACTTTGGGGGTTGCTACCTGCGCTATACGGGCGTGTTGGGGCTAATTGTCCGCCAGCATCGTTACCCGTTGGATGCGCCCGTGAAGGTCTATCCAAACCTGCTCGATGTACGAAAATACGAGCTGCTGGCGCGCAGAGACCAACTCTTCGAGATAGGGTTGAAGAACGCCCGGCGGCTCGGAGAGGGCACTGAGTTCGAGCGCCTGCGCGACTACGAGCGCGACGACGACTACCGTCGCATCAACTGGCCCGCAACCGCCCGCCTGCACAGGCCAATCACGACTGATTACCAGCCGGAACGCAGCCAGAGCGTGATAGTCATGCTCGACGCGGGCCGCCTGATGACCGCGCCACTTGGACCCCTCTCCAAGCTGGACTATGCCATCAACACCACATTGCTGCTTGCATACGTGGCTATCGTGCGCGGCGACCGCGTGGGCCTGCTGACTTTCACCGATACGGTTACGGGCTACTGGGAGCCGGACAAGGGACGCAGGCAGTTCTTGGCGATGCTCGAAGCCCTATATAAGGTCCAACCGCAGCAGGTAGAGCCTGACTACGTGGGCGCAGGGGCGTTCCTGTCGGCTCGTAGAAGCAAGCGCAGCCTCGTGGTTCTCTTTACAGACATCATAGACAAAGCGCAGTCCGACGCTCTGGTGCGCGGTTTCGGGCGGCTGGCCCCAAGACACCTGCCCCTGGCCGTGACGATGGCTGACAGCGAAGTGCTGAAGATGGCCCGCCGCCAGCCAGCCGACGCCCAGCAGATGTACGAGCAGACAGTAGCCCAAGGGTTGTTGGACGACCGCGCCTCCGCCCTCGAGAGCTTGCAACGTCGCGGTGCGCTTACGATAGACGTGCCCGCCGATAAGCTAACGGCTGCGGTGGTGAACAGATATTTAGAGTTGAAGGCGAGAGGAAGGTTGTAGACAATATTTCAATCAAACAAAACACGTAGCGTTTTGTTTGATTGAAATATTAAAGAGCTTTAGGTTTTCGCCCAGCGAATATCCAATAACCATACAGCAGCAGTCCCGTCACAATCCCTGTCCCGTACTTTACCCAACTTGGCGCGGCAGAAGGCGATAAAAAGCCCTCTATCGTGCCCGCTATGACCAACAAAGATGCTCCTCCCAAGAGCAGTTGCACGGAGCGAAGACCCGCCAGGCGTAACGCCTCGACGCGCGTGAGCATTCCGGGGCGGAGGATGGCATCGGCGAGCATCAGCCCTGCCCCTCCCGCCAGGCAGATGACGCTCAGTTCGATTGCGCCGTGCCCCGACGCGAACGATAGCAGCCGTGTGCCCAGGCCGTGGTTGGTCACGATGCCGAAGATAGCGCCCGTATAAAGGCCGTTGAACACCAGCACATATAGCGTTCCCAGTCCCAGCAACATCCCGCCCGCGAAGGCGAAGATAGCCACCCTGATGTTGTTGGTCATGATCCACGACGCCTCAAAGGGACTCGATGCGGCGGAAATGTCCTCAGTCCACAGTTTGCCGCTCTCGGCGGAAGAAGTTACCGACTGGTAGGTGCTACTGGGCAGAATAATGCGCGCCGTAGCCGGGTAGGTGACAACGGCTGTAAAGGACAGGATACCCGTGCCGAAAAAGAGAAGTACCGCGAGTAGATAGTAGCCCGCCGTTGCCCTGAACAGGCGTGGGAAGCCTCCGGCGTACCAGCGCACCACGTCCTTCCAGCTTATTCCGGCGGTGCTATACACGGTGGAATATGAGGCCGACACCAGGCGGTTGAGGTACGATACCACGCGGTCGCCCGGAAAGTCACGGCGAGCGCGCGCCAGGTCCGAGGCGGCCAATTGGTAAAGACGGGCCATCTCTTCCAGGTCATCAGCCGACATGGAGCGCAGATTACCGCCCTGGGTGCGTGGCATCAGCCCTTCCAGGCGGGTCCAGTCGCCTTGCCGTTCGGCTACGAAGCGTTCTAGCGCGGTCATAGTATTTATTGTAACATAAGTAAGACGATGGACGAACAGCTTTTTATCTCTACACCCGAGCAGGTGGCTTTCAGCTACGAGACTGCGGGCATCGGGTCCCGGTCATTGGCCGCGTTGTTGGACCACCTTATCATTATCGTGGTGTTGGTCCTTATGAACTGCGCGCTCTCTTTGCTAATGCCTGCGGTGTACGCAGCTGGCTTTTCGGGCGATGACGCAGGGGCGACAGGGGTATACGTGTTGCTCGCGGTACTTACTCTTATCCAGTTCCTCTTCCTGTGGGGCTATTTCGCGCTATTTGAGATAGTGTGGCGCGGGAGGACGCCGGGCAAGCGCGCAGCCAAATTGCGCGTGCTGAAGCGCGACGGCCATCCGATAGGGGTGGGCGAGGCCGTGATACGCAACCTCGTGCGCCTGGTAGACTTCCTGCCCGTGTTCTACGGGATCGGCCTTATATCCATGTTCGCGGATAAGGAATCGCGCCGCCTGGGAGATTTCGCTGCGGGCACTATCGTCGTCAAGGAGAGCGAGCAGGTAGCCTTACGAGACGTGCGCGTTGCCGGTCAGCCAACATCTTATGTGCAAGGTCCGTACTCCTATGATAGACCGGGCCAACTCAAAACTCAGAACTCAGAACTCAAAACTCAGGAATACGATCCCCTTCCCGGCATATCCCTGCGCAATGTAACAGGCGAAGACTACAGGCTGATACGCGAGGTGATGGAGCGTGTAAATCGGGGCGAGATAGAGTCGGTGCACGGCCAGGAATTAGCTTCGCGCCTGGCTTATGGCTTGGCTTCGCGTATGGGCTTTGATTACGGTGATTGGCGGCGGCGTGGTTGGGAACCCGTCGTATTTCTACAGAGCGTATTGCGCGCCCATGATCTGCGCGGGGAATAGGGCGGCTATCGAGCGTGCAGATGGTATACACGGTTCAGTATGGGCCGTACTAAATCTCTTCCTTATCTTCGTCCAGAGAGGTGAGCCTACGCAATACGGCATCAACGGTGTCGTAATTATACCCACGCCGCATGAGGAAGCCGGTCAGTCTGCGGCGGGCGGTCTGGGGGTCGAGCCTGCCGTATGTGCGCCACTTCTTTTGTGCGAGGGATAGGGCGTTCGCCAGGTCGCTTCCCGGCGGTGGGGCGTCTCCTGCGCTTTCTCCGCAGAGCGTGGCAACTTCTGCCGCCTTCTCCTCAGATTCTTCCTGGGCTTCTACTTGCTCCTGCAAGACCGCGTCAACCACGTCCTGGGGAACGCCTTTCTGTCGTAGCTCGCTGCGTAACAGCCTCGGTCCCCTTGGCGAGAACGCCATGCGGTTGGAGACCCAGAAGCGGGCAAATTCCACGTCGTCCACGTATTTATGCCCGCGCAGGCGATCCATAACAGTGGCTATTTGTTCGGGTGCGTGCCCCTTCTTGCGCAGGCGCAACTCCACCTCGCGGGCCGAGCGCGGCCTATAAGAAAGAAAGTGTATCGCGCTCTCATACACGCTCTGAAACTCCTCGGCCTTGTGCAGCCGTTCAAGGCGTTCGGGTCCGCACGGTTGCCCGACCGACAATCTCTCGGCGGCTGCCACGTCAAGTGTTACGGATAGAGCGTGCTTGCCATCTACGAAGATGTGTACCCTGTTAGCGTCGGCAGGGTCAGCCGTTAGCGCGGTGATAATATTCGACATAAATTGCTCCGAACTCTGTTAAGAAACCGCAAAGACGCAAAGACGCAAAGACGCTAAGAACAACAGAATTCTTAGCGTCTTAGCGTCTTTGCGGTTTCTTACTTCTTTATGAACTAAAACTCACCCTCGTCTTCGTCGTCACCTTTGCCGTTCTTAGATGCCACCGCAGTGGCCGCAGTGGCCGCAGTGGCTGCGGTGACGCTTGTGCCAATGGCTATCGGGGTGGCCGTGCCTGCCATTGCAGTCCTTATCAGAGCTTCAATTTCGTCGGCAAGTTCGGGGTTGGCCTTCAAGAAATCTTTGACGTTTTCGCGGCCCTGGCCCAGGCGCTGGTCGCCGAAGGAGTAGAACGCGCCGCTCTTGCGGAGCACGTTTAGCTCGGTGCCCAGGTCCACGATGGAGCCTATGCGGCTGATGCCCTCGTTGAACATGAGGTCGAACTCTGCTGTGCGGAATGGGGGCGCTACCTTGTTCTTGACGACCTTCACGCGCACACGATTGCCCGTCACGTCCGTGCCCTGCTTGATAGACTCGACGCGGCGTATGTCCATGCGGATCGAAGCGTAGAACTTGAGGGCCTGTCCTCCCGTGGTTGTCTCAGGGTTGCCAAACATCACGCCTATCTTCATGCGTATCTGGTTGGTGAAGATGAGGCAGCAATTGCTTTTGCTGATCGCGCCGACCAGTTTGCGTAGCGCCTGCGACATGAGGCGAGCCATAAGCCCAACGTGGCTATCGCCCATCTCGCCCTCAATCTCGGCGCGGGGCACGAGTGCGGCCACCGAGTCTACTACCACCACGTCAATCGCGTTAGAGCGCACAAGGGTCTCGGCGATTTCGAGCGCCTGCTCGCCATTGTCGGGCTGCGAAATAAGCAGTTGGTCAAGGTTGAGGCCGCAGCGCGCCGCGTATTCAGGGTCGAAGGCGTGCTCGGCGTCTATATAGGCCGCGACGCCTCCTATCTTCTGCGCTTCGGCCATAATGTGGTAGGTCAACGTGGTCTTGCCCGACGACTCCGGCCCATATATCTCCACGACGCGGCCACGAGGCACACCCCCGCCGCCAAGCGCCATATCGAGGGCAATAGAGCCGGTCGGGATAGATTCGACCTGCATCTTATTGCCATAATCGCTCATCTTCATGATTGAGCCTTTGCCGAACTGGCGGTCAATCTGCGCCATCGCGTTCTCCAAAGCTTTTTCCCTATCTGCGGCCATCTATTTTCTCCTCTGCAAACCTTTGCTGAATAATAATACACAACAAATCTCTACTCTACAACACAATTATCTGTGGAATAGAACAAGCTATTGCGATGGACACAAATGGTCTCATAAATCGCTCATTTGTTCTACTACACGCACCTATTTTACACGAAAAGTGGATGGTTGTCAATGTGGAAAAACACAGGAGAGTAGATAACGAATTATCGCTTCGCCTTGATCCTGCATTCGCTGACGCCGCCGCAGGTCTCGTCCTCGTGTCCAGAAAAGATCGCCACCACCGAGCGGCCAACGGCGTTAGGATACACGCTCACATCGGGGTCCGGAGAGACGGAAAGGTCCAAGACCTTTTCAAAAACCACTTTATCGGCTGCATCGCGGACCTGAATTTTTACCGAGCCGAAGCCAAAACGGACTCGGACAATAGGATGGCTTGAATCCGGCGAGCCGCACGCAACGAACAGTGCAACCGACCACAGAGCGGGTTATGGAGGCATTTGCAGAGATAACGCTAACGCGCTGGAAGGGTAAGAGTGGGCGATGGCGAGGGCATGTGACACCTCTAAATGGGGCCCAGCAGCATATTCCCGACCTGTTGGGGTTGCCAACGGACTTGTACAACCGATTGGCTCATGCCCCTCCCAATTTCCCTCTCCATTTATGCGAATGATAAGTGGATGTCAGATTCAGGGGTTGACAATGTAAAAATCCTTTTGTATAATGAGAAATATTTGTACATTGTTCAGGATTAGGCACATGCAGGAAGTCCTCTACATCGAAGACGTGTATCAAGCGGCGGCGCTGCTCAAGCCTCAACGCATTGAGATGCTCAAGCTGATGGACCACCCACGCACCTGTCTCGAGTTGGGCAAGATCTTCGGCGAGACCCCGCAGAAGATCCACTACCATATCAAGGCACTGCAAAACGCTGGCCTCGTCGAGCAAGTTGGTGAGCGTCGCGTGCGTGGCACCGTGGAAGGCTCTTACCAGGCCCGCGCCCGCTCCTACTGGCTCGCGTCCGACCTCGTCGGCCAGATCGGCGGCGCTGCCATAGCCCAGGATCAGGCCAGCTTGCGTCACCTGCTTTCGTTAACTGAGGAGATGCGCGGTGACATTGGTCACCTAGGACAGCAGGTCGGCAGAGAGATACCGTCGCTCGGCCTGTCGCTGCACGTCGAACTGGACGATGAGTCCCGCCGCGCTGACTTCATGGCCGACGTCCAGCATATGGCCCAGATCCTGGCCTACAAATATGGCGCCACCCGCGACGATGACGCTGACGAAGGCGAAGGCGAAGGCGAAGGCGAAGGCGACGCGCAACCGTCCAGACCACGTTTCCGCCTCGTCCTTGCCTGCTACCCGAAAAGCTGATCGCGTTCACGCAACCCGTTCCCAAGAATCGGGCCGGCTCATGCTTCATGCGCGTGGGTGAGCCGTGTCCAAAATCAAACTCAGCAGTGGAGGAACACTATGGTCAATGTCAATACGATGGACGAACTCTACAGGCTCCAGGTCACAATCGCCGCCGACCCCGCCTCGGTCTATAACGCTCTCACCAGTGCCGAGGCATTGGAAACCTGGTTCGCCGAGCACGCCGAGGTAGACCTACCGGCGCGCCGCTATGATTTCTGGGGTCGCTACACCCCCGAAACCCCCGACCGCGAGCAGGGTCGCCACGAGATTATCGCCGCCGAACAAGACAGCCGCCTGCGCTTCGCCTGGCCGCTCGAAGGCGTCACCACCGAAGTCGAATACAGGCTGCATCCCCGCGATGGCGCCACCATCCTCACGGTCACACACACCGGCTGCGGCAAAGATACCTCCGCCCCCTGCGCCTCCGAAGACTTTTGGTTCCTCGTCCTCGAAAACCTGCGCCGCCACATCGAGGGTCGCCTGGTCCACTCGCGCTTCGACTTCCACACGCTCAACAGCCAAGAGGACATTCGCCACGAGATCGAGATCGACGCCCCCGCCGACGTCGTTTTCTCCAAGCTCGTCGAGCCGGCTGAGCTAAACCGCTGGATCGCCTACAACGCCGCCGTCGAACCGCAAGTCGGCGGCACCTTGGATCTCGGCTGGGGCGAGGGCTTTGCCTCCAAGATCATCGAAATAGAACCACCCAACAAGCTCGTCTACGGCTTGGCTAGCTCCCAGATCGTCACCTGGACGCTCGAAGGCTCCGGCGGCAAAACCCGCCTGCTCATCGTCCACAGCGGCTTCGACCCCGATACCATCCCCGGCGAGCGCCTCGGCTGGCTCAACTTCATCACCTGGATCGGCTCGATGTCCGAAGTCGGCCCCTCCTGGCAGTCTCCGCTCTGCCTCATCAACAAGGAATATTCGATGTTCTACCCGCGCTCGATGAACGACCGCCAAAGTGAGCTACTACTCCTGTAGTGTGCGGATTTGAGGGTTCTCTAGCAGGTAAATGTTCAGAGTTGGGGTAGAGGAAAACTCGTAGGCTTGGGGGACTACCCCGTGCCTGCCCTGGTGGTTTACCGCCAACATCGGGGTGTGCCAACCAGGGCAGGCACGGGGTAGTCCCCCAAGCCTACGAGTTTTCCTCTACCCCAACTCTGAACACTTACTTCAGCAAGGAGGTTCCAGCAAAAATCGGAGGCTAATATGGCAATTTTGAAACGCAGAGGCGGATGTTTATAATGTCCCAGGCGTGGGCGTGCTGGTGTTGAGGCTCCTGCACAACTTGAATCGCAAAATTGTACAAAGTCGAGCTTAGTGCCGAAGGTGGGATTCGAACCCACATGGGGCTACCCCCACCCGCTTTTGAGGCGGGCGCGTCTGCCATTCCGCCACTCCGGCATTGCGTTATTGCATTTCTGTTTCCAGGTCAACCGCTACCGGCAGCGATTCTGCTTCCCAACCTGATGATCCGACCTGTGCGCGGCCATAGTACTTGGCGACTACTAACCGGCGAGCAAGACCTTCTTCTTCGGGGTCGTCTACTATCCGCCCTGTTGCTCTGAATTTGCGGCTCGTTATGCGGACCTCGATGTTTGGGTCATTCAGAATGTTCTTCACCCAGTCCGATTCGTATCCACCGCCAGAAAGCATATAAAGAGCGCTACCGCCCGGCTGCATAGCGAACCATATCTCTATGGTGTGCGGCCTGCCCGACTTGCGTCCGACGGTCGTCAGGTAGCAAAATTGTTCGGGTGCGAGAGATTGTAAGTCGTCCAAACTGCCATCCACGCTTGCCAATAGTACCCTGTGCTGTGCAATTATAATAGATTATCTTATTTGGGTCAATCAACCTTCCAACCTTCAACGCCCATCTGATATACTCTCGCTATGCTGGAAGACAAGGGTAACGAGGATAGCGCCGACAGAGAAGAGCAGCGCCATATAGATGCTGCACGACGCGGCGACTTGCCCTCCTTCAACTGGCTGGCGCTTCGCTATCAGACGCGCGTCTACAACCTTTGCTATCGTATGCTCTCCGATCCCGACTCCGCCGCCGACGCTACCCAGGAAGCCTTTCTGTCCGCATATAAAGCCATTGGTCGCTTCCAGGGTGGGCAATTTCGGGCGTGGGTGTTCCGTATCGCAACGAACGCCTGTCTCGATATGCTCAGGAGCCAGAAGAGGCGACCCGTCCAGTCGCTTGATAGGGCACCGGCAGGGCCTGACGATGAAGATGTTGGCAGTCCTCTGCAAGTGCCCGACCTCGACCCGTCGGTAGACCCGGAGAGCCACACGCTCAAGGCAGAGGTGATCGAGGCTATTCAAATGGGATTGGCTGCGTTGCCGGACGACCAGCGCATAACCCTTATTCTTGTAGATGTTCAGGGTCTGAGCTATGAAGAAGCCGCGACAATAACCGGCAGCAATCTTGGCACCGTGAAGTCGCGCATAAATCGCGGGCGCGCCCGTTTGCGTGATATATTGCGCGAAAGTGGTATCGTCCCTTCCACAGGGGAACTATCGCCTCGCAAAGAGCGTTCTAATATTGAGAATATGTTATAGTAGCCAGAGAACGAGAATCGGTAAATGAGCAAACGTTTCGATAGGACACGGGCGGGTAGCGAGCATGTTGGGGATTTGCTGTCGCCCTATATAGACAATACTCTTATTAAGAGTGAGCAGACGCAGGTGCGAGAACACCTGGAAGTCTGTGCCGATTGCCGCGCCGATTATATCGAGTTACGAGCCACCTGGCAAATGCTCCGAAGTCTGCCGACCGCGCCCCCGCCAAGAGCTTTCACACTGACGCAGGAGATGGTAGCCGCCAGACCAGGCTTCTGGCACAGGCTTCTAGCGCCCCGCAACTCGCAGAGGTTTGCCCTGGGGTCTGCGCTATCTTTTACCCTCCTGGTGTTCTTGCTGCTAGGCAATTTTGTTACAAGTTCTCGATTGGCAACCAGCGCCGCAGCGCCCGCGATGTCTGCCCCCAGGCCAGATAACGAGTGGGCAGCTAAAAGCGCGGATGGGGGGCTGACGACAGATACCAGTAATAAGAGTAACTTCGAAGCAGGCACGGTAGGCACGCCGCAGATTACGGGCATGAGATCAGGCGCGCCCGGCCCGCCAGGCACCCTACCAACCCCTACCAGCGAAGCCATAATAGTGGCTGCTCCACCTGCGACAATGAGCACTTCGGACATGGAAACCGGAGGGCAATCTGCTTTGCCTGCCGGTGGCGTAAACCCTAAGCCGCTCACCCCCCAACCTACTACGTCACGTATTGCTCTCGCCCCGCCAGCAGCAGTAGTGACAGGCTCTGCATCGGAAAACAGTGGCGTAAGCGCCAGTACGGTAAGCAGCCCGTCAACGCACACATTGGACAACCAGAGTGGAATCGCTACCTACCAACAGAGTCCTGGCGGGCTGTACGCGGGTACGCCGAAACCGCTCGCCCAGAATGATAATGGTACGCCTGTAACGGGAGCACAGCCATTAGGCGACGAAGCAATCAATCGGAAGAACAACGATCTATCGCCTTCACTTATAGTTGAAGCCTCGCTGGCCTTACTTGGCGTTGCGCTGGCAGTGGGAGCTTTTGTTGCAAGGCGGCGCTAACATTTAAGCTGTAATTGTGGTATTATAACTTGTCCGAGCTATGATCAGGGCGAGGCTCGGGCTATATACAATGAAGAAGCGCACCACAAGTCTGCTATTTGTTATTGCACGGCTGTTTATAGCCTGCACTACTATTTTGTTGCTTACTTCTACGGTAATGCAGGTTGAAGACCGAGATGGCTATCAGGCAACTCACCTCTTATTTATGCCGCGCGAGACCTGGGAAATGGACGAGGCGCGTGGGATGCTCCACGATGAAGAGTATTACCGAGAGATTGATTTAGAGGAATTCGCCGCCGATGTCATAGGCATAGCAGATTTTCGCGGTTCCGACTTGTATCATCAAGCGGAGGCTGTGGTGAACATCAGTAGTAGAGGCAACGGAAACTGGTTTCCGCATCCTCATGCAGGCTCTGTAAGTATGCGTAGGCCACCTCATAGTCCCGCCCCGCCGGGAAATGAAGTGCCCGTAGTTCAGGCTTTCCACCTCTCCACTCCTAACGTCTGGCAACCCCTTGCCACCTTGGAGGACTCGCCCTTTGCGATAGCCTGGCAAGCCGACGTACCCTCCCCGCCTCCTCGTAGATCGTAGCAACAACTACCTGGCACTGCACTAGTCTAGGCGCAAATTCGATAAGTCGCTTCAGTTGTCGCGCGCTGTTCTTTCTTGTAAAGAAAGCTTCGGCGAGCCTGTTTCGGAGCGCGTGCCCGGCGCTATACAGCACAGCGACCACAGAATAACGTCAGTTTGCACTCATTCTACTGAGTAAGTTCACAAGAAATTATTCGTAATGTAACTTTACACTACTACAGGAGGATAGAAATGGCAAAATATCACTATCGTTGGATTACCATCTTCGCCTTGCTCTTGCTGGCGATTGTAGGGACGCAACTGGCGTCTGGAACCTATGCAAGGGGAGATTCCCGCGCTTCCGCACGCCTACTGGGCGTACCCAATACCGAGAAAGTCAGCGCATCTGGAAGGCTTCTGCCTCCACCTAACCTGACGGGCCAGGTCACCGACGCCATCAGTGGCTCTCCTCTCAAGGCGACAATCGAGGTGGTCGGCACGGGCATGTATACGCAGAGTGATCCTCTGGCAGGAGGTAACTACAGCTTTACCCTAAGCCCTGGCACCTATACCGTTCGGGCTACCACCAGCGGCTGCTATATCGTTCAGAGTGGGACCGTTGTGATCACGAGTGGCGGGACGGTAGCTCACAAGGACTTCATTATGCCGCGCAGCGGGCCTGATGCGGAGGGTTATTCTTGTTACGACAACGCGGGCCGCTCTTATGTTCCCGCTTCCGACCTGGCGCTTGGCCCCAACTTCGACGAGGATTTTCAGAACTTCGAGATCCCGATGAACTTCACCTTCTACGGTGTTGTAACCAACACGGGAACGGTCAACAGCAACGGCTTCGTCACCCTTGGAAGCAACATTGACATCGCCAGTTTCAACAACTACTGCATACCCGACCCCAGGGAACCTAACGGCTTCGTCGCGGTACTCTGGGACGACCTGGAGAATACAAGCGCGTCCGACAGCGGTGTGTACACCGACATCGTGGGCACCGCCCCGAATCGCACTTTCATAGTTGAGTGGCGCAACTTCAGACACTTCACCGATGCCACACAACCCTATACTAACACTGTCGAGATGCAAATTGACGAAGCCACGAGCGACATCTATCTGGTCTATCCCCAACTGAATGGCAGGGGAGACGGCAGGGAGGCGACCATCGGCATAGAGAATGACGCCGCCGATACAGGCACTGAATACGAGTGCAACACCTCTTCGTCTCCTCTTACCAATTATCTATGGTCGGGCGACAGCATCCGCTTCTTCGCGGGCACTCCACCCACAGTTACATCTACCGCGTCGCCAACCAACACAGGTACAGCGACGCGCACCATCACTCCCGGAGGCCCAACCCTGACCCCTACCGCAACAGAGACCGCTACGCATGAACCTTCGTCTGCGGTTGTCATCAGCGAATTTCGCACGCGCGGCTTGAGCGGGAACCTCGATGAGTTCATCGAACTGTATAACCTATCGGGTTCGGACGTTAATATCGGCGGCTGGAAGATCAACGCATCAAGTAGTTGTGGGGAGGATATAACCACCCTGGTTACTATCCCCGCTAACACTATACTTCCCTCTCACAAGCACTTCCTGGCCGCCAACAGCCTGGGCTACAGCGACGTTATTGTGCCGGACCGGACCTATACAGCCGATGTGCCCGACGCAGGTGGCATCGCCGTGCTGGACAACACCGGCTTGATTGTTGACGCAGTTGGCATGTGTGCTGACACGGCCTACTTCGAGGATACGCCCCTCGACCCATTCCTGGACGAGTCCAACCGCAGCTATGAGCGCAAACCGGGTGGCGCTCTCGGCAGCGACGACGACACCAACGTGAACCGCGAGGACTTCGACACCCGCGTATTCGCGGACCCACAAAACCTGTCTAGCCCGCCTGCCCCGCCGGAACCTACCGCCACCAACACAGTGACCGCGACGCCCACATGCGCTCCCAACTGTGCAGCTACCGCTACGCCTACCGCCACATGCCCACCCAGCACCCAAAGCAATAGCATAGCCAACTTTGCTTTCTTCCCCCGGAACATGACGATCAACGTGGGCACGACCATCCTGTGGACCAACTTTGACAACGTGCGCCATACCACCACGAACACTGACAATCCCGTGGCTTGGGATAGTGGATACCTTGCTCAGAACCAATCGTTCTCTTACACTTTCAACGTCCCAGGCACTTACCACTACTACTGCTCAATCCACGCCTTCATGACAGGCACCATTGTCGTGCAGCCTGGATGCGCGTCCACGCCCCCACTTACCTTCACGCCTACGGTGACAAGCACACCGCGAATCGCCAACCTAATAGGCCACGTCATATGGCAGGGCCGCACTTCGGGCACGAGCGCCAACCAGGTGCCTGTTACCCTCACCTTAAAGCAGGGCACGCTCGAAGTCAACTACCTGAGCCGCAATACCGACGTCAGCGGTTTCTTTACGACATCAGTAGCAGGGCTGCCAAACGGAACCTACAACTACCGGATCAAAGGCGTTAAATACCTGGCGAGTAGTGGGCAGGTCACCCTCACGGGCGCTCAGAACCTCAATGTGGAGATGGGTCTGCAAAAGGCTGGTGACGCCAACAGCGATAATATCATCAACGCCAGCGACTTCAGCATACTCAAAGTCAGCACTGGCAAACAGTGTGGAGACCCAGGGTTTGACGGTCGCGCCGACTTTAATGGAGATTGCACTGTCAACATCAGCGACTTTGGCTTGCTCCGAAACAACTTTGGACAGGCCGGTCCTGGACCGATACTGCCAGGAGATGGCGCTAAGGGCCGCACCCGGCGTTAGGATTTCACACCCCGCTAACGCGAAGTGAGAAAAACCAATATCAAAACGAGAAACAACAGCCCCCAGGCTGTTGTTTCTCGTTTTGTTTGGCTATGGGGCATAAATATTGACAGCCCCCTGGTGTAATCCTATAATGACGGGGCAATACGGCTACTGACCTATTTATCTTACATCCAGAAGGAGACTCCACAATGGCAAATGCTATCAAGAAAAACTTTGACAATCCGGATGAAACACGACCTATGACGCACGGCCGGGTGAAAGTGCTTGACCTGGGTGATGTCAAGGTCATGGAAGTTACCTTTGAGCCTGGGTGGAAATGGTCGCAGGACGTGATGCCCACCGCAGGCACGAGCAGTTGCCAGGTCCATCACCTGGGGATTCAAACTGCCGGCCATTTGCACGTCAGACTCGATGACGGCTCCGAGCAGGAGTATGGGCCTGGCGACGTTTATAACATACCGCCCGGCCACGACGCCTGGGTGCTAGGAGATAAGCCCGTGACCTTCATAGACTTCAGGGGCGCGGAGACCTATGCCAAGCCGAAATAGCGCGGACGAACCTCGCAACTCTGTATAAACGTTCTTCGCCAGTGGGTCTCGAGACCCACTGGCGAAGAGGGAATCTCCGGGCGCCAGGACCAGAAGGGGACGCCTCCGCTATCTCCTCCCTTTTGTACCTCCGCTTTTTGCTCTAACCTGAATCTCAGCATTTACACAGATACATAATCGTATCACTTCAACAAAAACTGTTGAAACTATTGACACAGACTAACTCTCGACGTATACTTAGCGCACCTGCGAGACCTGAGAGGAGTCAGTAATTGGGCCACAGTCATTGATCGCTTACGTTCCGTTGTTCTAGCGCCTAAGCCCTAAAGGAAGGAGCATAGAAATGTTGAAGCATTATCGCTACATTCTCTTGGTAGTAGCCTCAGTATGCTTTGTTATCATGTTAGGCGCAACCTTCGGAGGTCAATCCACTACAGAAGCACGACACACGGGAGATACAAGCAAGTTTCAGCAATCTATAATGCCCCCGTATATTCGGACAGCAGATTAAGGTAGAGCGGGCTGTGATAAAATGGGCCAAACAAAAGGAGAAAAGGCACATGACAACGCAGCGCAAGACCTACTCGGCAGAGTTCAAGAGCAAAATAGCGGTTGA
>JBBQIC010000015.1:0-22100 GCA_038324555.1 Chloroflexia bacterium | reverse complement strand
CTTCCTCAAGTAGCGCAGCATCGCGCTCCAAACGGTGATCTCCGCGCCGCGCTCCGTCACCAGCCCGCCGTAGTCGCCCATCGGATAGCCAAGCTGCGTGCAGCCTATCACTTCGAGTGTGTGCAGCACGCGGAAGCGCGAAGTCCTGGCGAGCGGGAGAAGTCCCACCAACCGCCCCTCTGCGTCGCGGGCCGCGAGCACGAGCGGTTGCCTGCCCGGCGCGCCATACTTCCAGCAGGCGTCTACCCACTCCCAGGTGGCGAAGATTGAGCCGTTGTCGGACCTCGTTAGCAGGTCGTTCCACTCTGCTCTGAGCGACTCAAACTCCGGCAATTGCGCGTATTCGGCGACGCTTGATATCAAGTATTCCCTCCTGTTCGGGTAGTTCGTCCAGTAGGGGCGCACGGCCATGCGCCCCTACAACATACTCAGCCGGTACTCTGTATTTGACGTTATACGCATTCCACACCCCGGAGAGCGCCCCCATCGCCAGGCCCGCGAAGGCTGACAGCCTGAAGCTCATCAGCCCCTGGTCCACAACTCCGAGGCCCGCCAGCGATACTAACGTAGCCAAAACGACCATCGTGAATACCAGAAATTCGGCGCACTCACGCATTTCGCGGCGCGTGGAGAGCACACTTGTAACCTCTGCCTGTAATCGCGGTCCTGCTACGCCTTCGATAGCGCGCAATCGCACTCGGTGCAAGCCCAGGCTTCTTGAATTGACGGCTCTCGCCTGGTGGTCTTGTTGAGCTAATTTCAGTGAGAGCAACTCATCGCGCTCGCGGTCAATGAGCAAGCGCAGGCGGGCTGCTCCCAATCGCAAGCAAGCAGTGACCAGCATCACCGCCGCGCCTATAGCTACCCAGAAAGTCACAAAGCCTAGGACCCCCATACGCAGCCAAAGCCACAGCATGTTATTGTGCGGCATGTAGAACTGAAAGGCCCAGCTTTTAGTCAGGTCAACCATCGGCTCGATGATCTGGAAGGGCTTGCCGAAGCCGATGCCTATAATAGGGCTGAAGCCGATTGTGTAACGCAGATTGATGTTCTCTTGGTCCCTGTACAGATTAGACAGATAATCGCGCTCGCTGGGTTGAAAGATGGAATGCACGGCTGCCGCGGGGGCGGCAATGCCGCCTTCTTTGTTCCAGAACACAGCCAGGTAAGCGGCTCCCACTATGCCTGCTGCGATCAGCCCATAGGCCAGGCGGCGACGTTGCTGCTTGGACCTCACAGAAGCCCACAAGAGTGGCACGAAAGCCATCAGCATGATAAGCACACACAGAAACACCGCCCGCCGCCCGTTGATTACCATCAGGTACGCAGCGAAGGGCAGCAGCACCCACAGAGCAACATAAAACCGCGTCGGCAGCCACTTTCGCCATATGGAGGCAGCAACTAACAGCGATACTGCTACCACCAGGAAAAGCGAATCATCGTGTTCGAGTATGACTGGCGCGATGCTGCGCAATTCCGGGGGCATTACGAGGTACCTGAATATACCCTCGAAGCAGCGCGCCAGGGTCGTCAATGCAGTGAGCCATAGGATAACGCGCAGGTGTATTGGCTTATGGATGGTGTTCACGGCCAGTACATAGAGCACGACAATATAGAGCAAGGGCCGGATCTCCCACAGGGTAATTTTGACATCGCCGCCTGTAGAAAGACCATTCAATTCGCCTATGAGGACCATAACGCCGAAGCACATCAGAGGGCGGTAAAGCGGGCCGCGATCTAACTTGACGTGCGAGTGGAAACGCCGGACCAACACGCTGCCCATCGCCAGCACTACCACGAGTTCAAATAGACTTATGTACACGAACTGCGGGAGGCCACGATAGCTCAGATTACGAAACACGCCCATCTCGGAGATAAAGGTGCTCACGAAGGCGTTGGGGAACCCGTCAAACAGGACAGGGAATATGCACGCTATGTAGGTGCCTACTACCGGCCAGCGAATGATAGCCAGCGCCGCAACCAGGACGACCGCCATAATGAACACCATTTCGGTGTTTGGCATTATGTTTAGGAGCGCGGCCAACCCCATGAAGAGCGTGAAAACCAGCAGTAAAGCCACCAACCCCCGCGAACGGCGGGCGTAAACGCCCTGCCCGGAGACGATCCTGCTCGGCCTGGCTATGCGTCTTTGATTGTGATGATATGTTACGCTCATTTAGTTAGTGCTTACTGCTTACTGCTTACTGCTTACTGCTTGCTGCTTACTTCTGTGTTCCATTGAGGACCAGCAGACTGATTGACATAGGAAGCAGTGTGACCTTGATAGCTGTTGGATTGGGTATGCTGAACGGCTCCTGAACCAGCTTGGAAAGGTCTTGCCCGCCGTAACGGTAAATCGTCGCGTTGGCGTTCGGTGTGAAACCCTTTAGGTTCACCGGCACATCGGCGCTCTTGCTGCGGTCTTTGTTGATCAGCATGAGGGTCAGCTTTGTGCCTTCCTTATTGAGCGCGCCATAGGCGCTGAAGGTCTTTACGTCGCTTACGGTCGTCTCCACCGACTCCGTGCCAAAGGACGCGCCTTTGCCGTCGTAGTTGCGGTACAGTCGGAAGGCCCATCCCGTGGCGTCGCCCTGCTTGGGCAGGCCCCAATACGACGCGGAATACAGGTTCTCGCGCCCGAATATACCGAGAGCGTCGGCGGTTGCGATGGCTCCGCTTATGTCGTTCTCCCCTCCAAAGTTCCATTCGGTAAGGCCCAGCTTGGTTCCGGGGTAGAACTGCCCGATTATAGCGTTGAGGCGGCGCAGCAGACCCAGGTTGGACCACTCGGTGTTCGCCACCCAGCTAGGCTCTACGTACAGGCCGTCCCACAGGGCGCGAGGGGCCTGCACGCGCTTGTCCTGCATGGCAGGGGCATTGCCACCTTCATATTGCCCAGCAGTGGGGTAATAATGAACCGTTAGTATATCGAGCGAGCGCTGGTCCTTCTCCCTATCGCTCTTTTGGACCGAACTGAGGAACCACTGAAGGAAAGGCGCGCCGCCGTGTGCCTTGCGGTCTGCGGCGGTTGCGAACTTATCGCCGCCTTCGTCCAGCGCCGAGAAGAGGTAGCCCGTCACTCCCCAGCTTTCGGGACCCGCGATGAGTGCGCTGGCGTCGGCCTGCTTGACGGCGCGGGCATAAGTGAGAAAGTTAGACAGCATATCGTCGTAGCCCTGTCGGACGGGGTGAACGTCTACGTGGGCGCTGTCCGCCCAGAGATCAGGCTCGTTGTCCATCGCGTAGATGGGCGGCGCGCCCTCCTGCGGACGGTTCCCCTTCAAATATGCCACCCATTCGTCCTGGTATACCTTGCCGTCTGTGAGGTCAGGCGGATAGCTGAACGGCGCGCCCTTACTGGGGAACGATTGTATGCTGGTGCGTGCGCGATTGGCCGATGGGTCATAGGGCTTGGTCCACACGTCATCCTTGAACTCGGTGAAGGCCGTATCTGCACCCTTCTCTATTGCAGGTCCGCCGTGTGCGGGTACGCCGACCGACTGGGTATTATTATCTCCATCTTTGGCTACCCAGCCGATAGTAGGAATGGTGAGGATGCTTCCCGCACCCAGCCGCTCGTTGCGCTGCATAAACAGGAGCGAGGCGCTGCCGGGCGTCGTGTCACCCTGGCTGACGTTCCTGAACTCGTAATCTGCGCCCACGTTGGAGGCGTTTATCTCCCAGTTGTGGAGGCTGCGGGCGTTCCCGCCCCAGCGCACAAGTGTAACTCCAATCCAGCGCAGCAAGTCTTCGTCACCCGGTGTGCTGTCGGCTACCCCATATATCCAGGGGCTGATAGAGTGCCGCTTGGCGGTATTCACAGTTACTCCAAAACCGGAAGAGTCCCCATCTTGCGCTGTTGGGGACGCTTGGGCTTGTGTAGGTGTGCTGGTGAGCGCCACTCGGGTATCGGGCACATAGGGAGTGAACGTGGCTTCCGGCAATGACCCATCGCTCCCACCGCAACTGCTCAAAAGGCCGAGCGCCAGGATGAGCAAGGCTGGAGGGAGCAGGGCGTGATTTATCGCGCCCTGCCCGATATGCGCCTTACTTTTGAGGGACCAAAACATCCTACGATTCGGCTCCCCTCGGTACGAGTATGCCCGCTGTGGGCGCGAGCGCCTCGTTGAGAGGGGTGGTTGCGGGCGCACGGCGCTTCTCCACCTTGCGGGTAGAGCGACCGCCTCCCAGGAACAGGATGGTTCGCGCCAACTTTTCTGGGTCGTGCAGCAGCGCCTCCGAAGATGCCACCGGACGAACGATGACGTTCAGCCCCAGCGATAGACATTCATCCAGGTCGAAGTGGACGGGGTAAGCGCCTTCGTCGGCCCTCGCCTCAAGCATGTCAGGCGGCAGGGGAGCGCTGTTCACGATTACACAATCTAGCGGGGTCTGCGTGCCCAGGTGGTTGAGTATAGCCCGTATAAAACGAGACGCGGGCCATGCGCCGGTCGTATTCGGCTGCCCCATCAGGTTGCAGATGAAAATCTTCACCGCACTTGATTCCGCCAGAGCGTCGCGCAATCCTGCCATTTGCAATGGGGCAAGCAGTCCGAAATAAAGGTCGGCAGGGCCAAGCACTATGATGTCAGCGTCGTTTACCGCCTGCACAGCCGCGTCTACCGCCTCCGCAGGGAACGACAACCGCACATTGCGTAACCCGACGCCCGCCGAGGTCTCCCTGAGTTCCGCCGGGGTTGTCACCGTGACCTCCTGGCCGTCGTTTAGTTCGGCGATCAGGGGGCATTCTTCAAGCGTAACAGGCAATACCTCGCCCTGAACGTTCAACACCTTCGCGGCAGCGCGCAAGGCCAGGTCGGTCCCACCCGTAATGTCGGTTAGTGCAGACAGCAGGAGATTACCGAAGGTCAGGCTGCCCTTATCGAGTGTGCCGGCAAAGCGGTACGCGAACAACCGCTCCATGATATATGTAGTAGGGGGATCGGCGCCAAGTGCCAGCAGACTGCTGCGCACATTGTCGCCGGGGTGGCTTTCAATGCCGTCAGCATGACGCTGCCTGCGAGTGCTGGCGTCGAAGGTCGAAACAAGAGCCGTCAACTGGGACGTATAGCGCTTCAACCCAAGCAGCACAGTGTTCGTACCCGGTCCGCCACCTATTACAACCACGTTTTTTTCTTGCATCTGCTCCCCCTGCCGTGAACTAAGAATTATGAATTATGAATTATGAAGTAAGAATTACGAGCTATGACTTGTGAAGTAAGCATTATTTCGATAGATCAATTCGATTCATAATTCATAATTCTTACTTCATAATTTGGTTCAGCGCCATAATATCGCCAGTGCTATAGCTACCGCTAACAGCACGGCATATGCGCCTCGGTCATACAACGGCGAGGTCGCCGCCTTCGCGCTAGTGGCCCTCTGGCGTGTATACCAGAGACCCGCAAGCACGAGTATTATCAACATTAGAGAAGTCTGTGCCATGGTTCGTCAGTGGCTGGTGGCTAGTGGTTCGTTCTTCTAGCCACTAGCCACTAGCCACTAGCCACTAGCCACTTAGTTCATATACTTCCTTAGCCAACCTGGTATACGCTCGCGGTACTCGTTGAGGAGCACGGCGGCCAGGTTATCCGACGGGAAGGCAGCCATGGCGTTTTGCAGATCGTCGCGCCTCGTGGCGCCAGCCCGCGCTATCATTACCAACTGCGGGACCATGCGCGGCGGCAATAGACCCAGGCCCGGTGTCTGAACTGGTGGCAGGTCAACTATGACAGCGTCGAAGTGGCTGCCCAGTTTGGAGAAGAACTGGAACTCTTCAAGTTTCTTCAGATGGCGGGTGGCGTTTATCGGCTTGCCCCCTGCTGGCAACAGCCAGACGTTGGGCATTACCTCGATAATTGCTTTGGTCATGGGAATGTGCCCCGTCATCACCTCGTAGAGGCCCGGCCCATCGGCCAACCCACACCGCCTGTGCAGCGTCGGGTTCTCCACGTCGGCGTCCACGAGCAGCAGACGACCATGCGTGCTTATCTGATACGACCCCGCCGCGGCGAGCGCCAGAGCCACCGTCGAACGCCCTTCTCCGCGAGATGGACTGGTCACGCCCAGCACGAGCGAGGTGCCGCTTGGTAATTCACTTTGCAACTGTACGAAAATCGGCCTACACCTGGCCTCAAGCTCCGGCATAAGGAGCGAGTTCTCAGATCTAATCTGGCCGTCCACCTGTGCGCGTCTCATGAAATCTCCCTCTGGGCTGTTGAAGGTTGGAAGGTTGGAAGGTTGGAAGGTTGGAAGGTTATCCGAATGTAGTCTAGTATCTTCAACTTTCCAACGTTCCAACCTTCAACCCAAATCACCGCCGCGTCGTAGAAGCCGCTACCGTCGAAGCAGGTCGCCCCGATGCGCTCGTAGTCGCTTGCCGCGCCCTGCGGCCCCTGATCTGTTTGGCGTCCCTGCGCCTGATGGCCCCCAGCGACGGCACGTAAGGAACCATACCAACCAGTAGCTCGCGGGCATTACCGTCCGGGTCCATCAGCGCCAATGAACTCACATCGTTTAGCGTGTACACGGCGGTGTCGGTCCAGGTGCCTACGAGCGTGAGGCCTATCACGGCGATCAAGGCCAACGCAAGCCCCAGCGCACCGTTCTTTAACAGGTCTTTAGTCGAGGCTTTGTAAGGCTCAGGCTGGGTAGGCTCGTCAATAACGGTGAGAAAGTTGGTGCTGATCGCTTCTGGCGCATCACGCTGGGTTATCAACTGGCCTATCTTATCCTTGAGATTGCTAACCTGCTCAAGGTTGCTGGTATATTGTTGCTGCAAGTCGGTATAGGTTGGGTCGGGCACACTGTTGTTCCCTCCCACGCCTGGGTGGTCTCGGATATAATTGGCGAGAACTTCCCTGGACTTATTTACCTGGTCCTGCCCAGAGCTTAGTTGACTCTGATAGGTTTGCAGCGTGGCGTTGATCGTAGTGGCGCGGCTTCTGTTCTGGTAGACGATAAACGTCGCTATCGTCTGGCTGATAATCTGCTGTGCGTAAGTCGGCTTATCACCGGTGTATGAGATCCTTATCAGGTTTGCGCCTGCTGCCACCGCGCTCAGGTTGCGTTGCAGGTCGTCTATCACGCGGCCTTGCTCGACCGAATTGCGAATGGGGATGCCTGACTTCTGGGCGATTTCCAGTTTGAACTGCTGCGTGCCAAGCAACTGGTCCAGGATGCCGTTTACGAAAGTAGCGGCGCTGATGTATTGGTTGAGGTTACTGGGGTCCTGGATGATATTAGAAGTAGACGGCGGTTTCTCCACCCACACCGTCGCGGAGGACGTAAAACCACCCTTGGTAAAGGTGAGTGCCACCACCGCAGCGCCGAACACCAGTATAGCGGCTATTATAATCCTGACCCTCAATCTGAGGGCCGACTCGATGTAACGTCTCAATTCTGTACCCTGCTCCTCTAGGACTGTGGCTTCCGGGTTGCCCATCTGAGGTTAGGCAAAGCGTCCGAAACCCGGAACTCGTAATTAGTATAGCAGGAGGGGGTATATGGTTTGTGAATTACGAGTGAAGCTATGTTTACAGCTTTATCAGCAACCCCACGCCTGTAAGCGTTTTGTATTTATTATCTATAACGCATATTCTTACAGGATAGTAAGCACTTGAGTGCATGTAGGTACTATCCACGCACAAAGGGCCAGGATTCCCTTTTATCACTCCTCAATAAATAGGCTAACAGCATATTGTTAAAATCACAATATGCCTCGCTTTATAGCCCGCATCTCCTATAGGCTAACAGGACTATCTAATGCGCGTTTAGGGTACGCCGTTCCCATTACTCTTATTGGCAATTAGGAGCATAATTGACTCGGTGCCTATATATAGACGGCGGTTCGCCATGCGCCTGGGTTTGCCACTATTCCAGGCCCACCTCGTCTTTTTGACCGCGTGTAAGTCATCGCAGGGGCGATGGCCGAAAGGAGTTCAAAGATGAAAAAGATTGTGCGTATATCTCTAGCCATCCTCATAACTATAGTCGCGGTATTTACTATAGCCCCATTGAAAAGTAAGGCAGCGCCAAATATTACGTCCAGCATTTACTCCGATAACCTGAACAACGGCTGGCAGAACTGGTCCTGGGGTAGCTCCGTTACCGTCCAGGACAGCGCCTACGTCCGCTCAGGGAGCTTCTCCATTAGCTGCGCATACACAGGAGCGTGGGGCGGCCTCTCGCTGGGGCACTCCGGCTTCAACACCACAGGTTACGATAACATAGTTTTCTATATAAACGGAGGCGCAAACTCCGGTCAGGCCCTTAGCATCAACGTGGTTGACGCGGGCGGCAACTTCCTCCCAGGTGTTGACCTCAACCCCGATATCACGGGCGGCTCGGTAGCCGCCAACGCATGGCGACTCGTCACAGTACCGTTGACGGTACTAGGGGGAGCCAATGCCACGATTACGGGTGTAGTAATTCAGGACGCCATCGGCAGCACCCAGCCGCGTTTCTATATAGACGACATGCAGTTTGCGACCGTTGCCAATGCCACCCAAACCTCAACGCGCACGCCTACTCGCACCATCACCCCCACTGTAACAGGGACACCGCCGACCGCCACGCGCACACCGACCTCCCTACCTACCGCAACCACGGCCAGTGGGCTACCACCGATTCCGGTGGGACTGCCCTCCTACTTTGGCTTTGGCATGTTCAACGATACTTTATCTAACCTCCCAGGTGGGGTGCGATTGGACTTCCGGTACCAGTATCTGGCTGGGGGGACCAACACCGGCGGCGGCTGGCAGACCTGGCAATCAAACGGCCTCTACGCTCACGACTACGTTGCCGAGACGAGGGCCGCCGGATATATACCAGGCTTCGTCTACTACAACATCTTGCAGAACTACCCGATAGGCAACGACGAATGGGCGAACCTGCACGACGTTGGCTCAATGCGCTCTTACTACGACGACTGGAAACAGTTGATGATACAGTCCGCCGGGCAGGGGTCGGTGGTTATCAATATTGAGCCTGACCTCGATGGCGTGCTCATGCAGCACTCATCGAACGTAGACGACAACGCCGCCCACCAATCGGCCTATGTTGCCCAGTCTGGTATGCCCGAATTGGCGGGTATGCCCAATACCGTGCAGGGTTTCTATCAAGCCCTCGTACATCTGCGAGATTTGTACGCCCCCAATGTGCTGCTTGGCACAGATCTGTCGCTGTGGGGCGCGTCGAACGACCTAACGCTGGCCCTGCGCGACAATCCCAACTACGACTGGAACACTCACGCCACCCGAACGGCTAACTATCACGCCAGTTTCGGGCCGGGCTTCCAATTGAACTTCTTCTCGCCGCTCGACCGGGACGCAGGCTTTTACGTGGCGAGCCAGGGTTCCAACCGGTGGTGGGACGACAACAACGTCAGGCAGCCAACCTTCAACACTATGGGAGCCTGGCTCGAACGCATCATGGAAGTAACCCATCTGCGCACGCTCATGTGGCAGGTGCCCAACGGCAATCGGGTCTACCGCAGCGAAAACAACACCGACGGCCACTATCAGGATAACCGCGCCGAGTACTTCCTGAACCCGGTAAGCGGGCGCGCCCATGTTGCGCAATGGGCGAACAACGGCGTGATCGGCCTGATGTGGGGGGCAGGCGCGGGTGGACAGACTCACTACTTTGACTCTAACGGGGACGGCGTGACCAACCCGGCGGCTATAGACGGCAACCCCTCGCACCAGATCAACTCGCTTGTCTCGGCCTTTGCAGACGACGACGGCGGCTATTTGAGGTTGCAAATAGCAAGCTACTACGCGGCGGGCGCGTTGCCCCTACCCGGTGGCGGCGTATCGAACACCCCAACCTCTGTATCCACGAACACACGCACAACAGCCCCCACGAACACGCGCACTCGCACCCTAACACCCGCAACCACCAACACGTCAACTCGCACGGTCACCAGCACGTCCATGCCGATCAATACTGCTACGAACACACCCACTCCCCCACAATCTGGTTGCGAAGCCGTCGTGTGGACGAACTCCGCGAACGTGACGATCACGGGCAACACTATACAGAAGACGGGAGGCGCACCCTCCACCTGGGACGCAGGAGCCATCTCCACGCGGGCAATCCAGTCGGGCGATGGCTCTGTGCAGGCTATGGTAGACACCATAAACACCTACCGCATGTTCGGCCTCAGCAACGGCGACGCTAACCAGGCCCACACTGACATAGACTTCGCCGCTTATCTTGCGGGCAGCGCCCTCATGGTCTACGAAAGAGGCGTGAATAAAGGCAGCTTCGGCAGCCTCTCAGTAGGCGACATAATACGCGTGGCGATAGAGAGCGGCGTGGTCAAGTATTACCGCAACGGCGCGCTCGTCTACACCAGCGCCGCAAGTCCAACGTATCCGTTACTGCTGGATGCATCTATCAACAGCTCTGGCGGGCGCGTATCAAACGCTTATATATGCGGAGCCAACCTCGGCGCTAACGCCACCTTTACCCCAGCGCCCGCCTCCACCGCCACTCCTACCCGTACCTTCACTGTTGTACCCACCGCCACCAACACTCCCCCATCCGGCTGTGAAGTTGTGACCTGGGCAAATCTGGTGAACGTCACCGCCACAGGCAACACTATACAGAAGACAGGTGGCGCACCCTCCACCTGGGACGCGGGGGCCGTGTCAGCGCGGGCCATCCAATCAGCCGATGGCTCTGTGCAGGCTATGGTAGACACCATAAACACCTATCGCATGTTCGGCCTCGGCAACAGCGACACTACAACCCACTTCTCAGACATAGACTACGCGGCTTATCTTGCGGGTAGCACCCTCATGGTCTACGAAAGAGGCGTATACAAAGGCAGCTTCGGCAGCCTAGCGGTAGGCGACATAATACGTGTGGCTGTAGAGGGCGGCGTGGTCAAATACTACCGAAACGGTGTGCTTGTCTATACAAGCGCCACAAGCCCGACGTACCCGCTAGCGTTGGACACGTCAATAAACAGTTCGGGTGGGCGCATAGTCAACGCCTATATCTGCGGTGGTAACATCGCCCGGCCATAGGTTGGTTTAGCTGGCAGGGCAAGAGGAGATATGAGTCACCCCAAATTTTAGAGGTAATTCAAACATAGGAATTAAGAAACCGCAAAGACGCAAAGACGCTAAGATTATTTATGGAATCTTTGCATCTTTGTGTCTTTGCGGTTTCTTATAAAAAATTCAGGATGACTCATGTCTTCGCTTTTAAAGCATTTGAATAAGCGGCCAGGGTTGCAGTAAGCGATTTTTAGCTTGTAAGTCCCAGGTGCTTTTGCTATAATGTTCGACATGCGGGTGTAACTCAGTCGGTAGAGTGTTTGCTTCCCAAGCAAAATGCCGTGGGTTCGAGTCCCATCACCCGCTCCATAAGCCCCAGAAGGGGCTTTTTACTTTTAATCCGTGCTTTGTCTTATGTGTTATTATAGGCTTATCACCCGTAAGCTCTATGATAGTGTTGTTGTGTGGTATAGCAAGTTCGTTGGGCGTGACATAGCATCTCGTGTGATTTGTTGGTAGATTTACGAGAAGTAGTATGCCAAAGCGTTTGGCGCAGATGAGTTCAAAGATCAGGTTCACATCTAGGAGATACCTATATGGAAGCTGGCAGGTGGGTTTGGTGCAGACGATGCGAGCAGTGCTATCATGCCGATTGGGAAGATGAACGGCGTGGACTGAGTGACGGTATAGGGTGCCCATATTGGGAGTGCAACAACGATGCTGGAGATGTACTTGACTGGAAACGTATCCGTAGATTGCACCCTGAGTTTCCTTTAATTCCGGTGCTTGCTGTGCGCTACCATGTAGATGGTTGGTTGTGGTGTGAAGGATGCGAGCAATGTTTTAGATTCGATATGGACGGGGAGCAATGTCCTTATGAAAATTGCTCTCCCACAGAACCTAGAAACGTTTGGCCTTGGTGGCGCATCCGTGTCCAACATGATAACTACCCTGATTTACCAGAGCGAGGTCACCGTTACCCCCGTGAGCAGCAGTTGCTGGTTCATCCAAGTCCATTGCGACGAGAAAGAGTAAGTGAAAATGTTTACAATGTGAAGAAGGGTCAACCGGCGGCGAATGAAACCGTTTGCATCTTATGCTTGACAATCAATCGAAAGAGCAGGAACAGATGTTTCTATTGTGCTGAGTTGTTACCCGGTCCAAAGAGGACTGGAAAAGACCTACGACTAGGTTTGCGTTGGAACCATCCTAGTGGTGCGCCTGTAGTATTTCGTGGTTGACGTGTTCTCGTGGCGAGGCTTGTAACCGGAAGCAGGACGATACCGCATCTTGCTCAAATCCCTGGGTATCAGTTTTATCATCCATTCTAAGGGAGTTAGGAAAGAAATGTCTGCCAACCCATTCAAACCAAACAGCTTGTGGCTCCTACTAACTATGCTCGCGTTTGCTTCGCTTGGCTGCCTGGCGCTCGGCATCTCGGCAGTTTCTCCCGCTTCCGCCATGCGTGCGCTCTCTAATGATATTTCTACCACTGTCGCCCCTCGCGTCCCCTGCGACCCCGTCAGTTTTGCCACGCCCGTAAGATACACAATCGGCACGCGCCCCAGGAGCGCCGCTATGGGCGACTTCAACCGTGACGGCCATCTTGACATAGTTGTGACCGACTACAGCGGCAACAGTGTGTCAGTCCTGCTCGGCAACGCCGACGGCACTTTTCAGCAAAGCGTCAACTATGGGGTCGGTGTACATCCGGTGACGCCCGCGCTGGGCGACTTCAACGAGGACGGCATCCCCGACCTTGTAGTGGCGAACTACGACTCGGCCAACGTATCCATCTTGATCGGCAATGGCGACGGTACTTTTCATACAGCCATAAACTTCTCATCTGGCATCGGCGCATATGGTGCGACGGTAGGTGACTTCAACGAAGACGGTTACCTGGACGTAGCCGTTTCTAACGTCAACTTCGCCGTCGTTACGGTCATGATGGGCAACGGCAATGGCACTTTGCAGAACCCCGTCCAGTATGCGGCCAATCCGCGCCCACAGGTCATAGCGACCGCAGACTTCAACGGCGACGGCCATCTGGACCTGATAACGCCGAACTACTCGACTACCACCATATCGCTACTATTGGGCAACGGCAACGGCACCTTCCAGCCTGCGGTAACCTTTCCTGTTGGGGCAGGCCCCGACTTCCTGACAGTCGCGGACCTCAATGGAGACTCCCACCCCGACCTGATCATACCGCATTATTCCACGAACAACGTCTCTATCATGCTGGGCAACGGCAATGGTACGTTTCAACCCGAAGTCCTGTATCCGTCGGCTGGCGCGAACCCGCTTTTCGCCTCGGTGGCCGACTTCAATGGCGACAGTGCGCCAGACTTAGTGGTGGCGAACTATGGTAGCGACACGGTAGCGATTCTGCCGGGCAACGGCGACGGCGCCTTCCGGCCAGCGATCACCTTCCCAGTAGGCGCGGGCACAAGTCCCGTAGCCGTTGGTGCTGGAGACTTCAACGGCGATGGACTGCTAGACATGTTCGCGGCCAACGAAAACATCTTTACCGTTTCCGTCTTTATCAACACCTGCTCCCTTTCACCAACAGCCACACCTACATCCACCTCTACGCCCCCTGCGCCATCGCCGACCCCTTGCGACATAAGCTTTTCGGACGTGCAGCCGGGCGATTACTTCTACGAAGCTGTGCGCTATCTCTACTGCATGGGCGCTGTATCCGGCTATGGCGACGGCACGTTCAGACCTTATAACGTCACGACTAGAGCGCAACTGACCAAGATAATAGTGCTGGCCGAAGGCTGGCCGATAGACACTAAGGGTGGACCTCACTTCACCGATGTACCCTCGTCCAACCCGTTCTACGATTACATAGAAACCGCCTACAACCACGCCATCATTACTGGCTATCAAGACGGTACCTTCAGACCGGATAATAGCGTCACCCGCGCTCAACTATCCAAAATCATAGTGAACGCGCAGGGCTGGCCGATAGACGCCACAGGTGGGCCTCACTTCACCGATGTACCCTCGTCCAACCCATTCTACGGTTTCATAGAGACAGCCTACAACCATGCCATCATCACGGGTTACCAGGACGGCACTTTTCGCCCCGACAACAGCGCCACAAGGGGGCAGATCAGCAAGATCGTCTACCAGGCCATCACACAACCCTGAGAACCAAAACATGGTTGCGCGATTGTGCAATTTGAGTCATAGATCGTAGGGGCAGGCCCCCGTGCCTGCCCTCTCCCCTTATCCTTAAGCATCAGGATAACCGCCAACATCTAGGTACACGAACAGGGCAGGCACGGGGGCCTGCCCCTACGATAGGTGGATACGTTGGTATGGAAAACGGCGCACTATACACAATCGGCTACGGCTCCCGCGCAATTGAAGAGCTTATCGGGCTGCTTCAACGTTATAACGTGGAATATGTGGTTGACGTTCGTTCGCAGCCCTATTCGCGCTTCAAGCCTGAGTTTTCAAAGGACGCGCTGCAAGAGCGCTTGAAGCAGGCGGGCATAAGCTACGTCTTCATGGGCGACGCGCTCGGCGGACGGCCCAGCGACAGAAGCTGCTACGTAAACGGCAAGGTAGACTACGCGAAGTGCCGCGAAAAACCCGCCTACCAGGACGGCATAAAGCGACTGCACGCCGCCCTGGACAAAAACCTTACGGTTGCCTTGATGTGCAGCGAAGCCAGGCCCCAAGAGTGCCACCGAAGTAAGCTGCTGGGTGGAACTCTCGCCGAGCAAGGCGTACAGGTAAAGCATATAGACGAAAACGGTGACATCAAAACCCAACAAGAAGTAATAACCGAGCTAACCCACGGCCAGCAGACCCTCTTTGACATGGATTTCACTTCGCGGAAGAGGTACTGAATAGGGTGAGGGAATAGGGTGAGGGAATAGTTCTTATACTATTCCCTCACCCTATTCCCTCACCCTACTACGGGAGAAATAACCATGATACCCAAAATCGTAACCATAGGCGTTTACGGCTTCAGCGAGGAACGGTTCTTTGGTGCGCTGCGAGACGCCGGAGTTGACACTTTCTGTGATATTCGGCAACGGCGCGGGTTGCGTGGCTCTCTCTACGCCTTTGCTAACAGCGCGCGCTTGCAGGAGCAACTCGGCAAAATGGGTATCCGGTATCTCCACCTCAAAGAACTGGCCCCTAGCGTCCAAATACGGGAGTTGCAGGCACAGGCGGACAAGAAGCTGCAAGACGGCAAGCGCAGTAGAGCGGCGCTGGCAGATACGTTTGTCCAGGCATACAGGGAAGAGCGTCTATCCGACTTCGATGCTCACCAGTTTCTTGAGAAGCTCGGTCCAGACGCATGTGTGGTTTGCCTCTTCTGCGTGGAGGGCGCGCCCGAAGCCTGCCACCGTTCTCTGGTGGCGGAACGGCTGGAAAAAGACCTCTCCATAAAGGTGGAGCACATAAGGTCATGAGAGCCGTTATCGTCGCCAAGACCCATATGAACCGCATGGCGTGTGTGGGCGCGCTCGAACTTGGCACGAATAAGGGAATACGCCTCCTTCAATCGAATTGCTCGAACCAACCTGGCGACACGGAGTTCGATGTTGGGCAAATCTGGGACCTGGACTACAGGCCGCGCCCCGACGTAAGGCCGCCCCATGTCGAGGACGTACTGGTCTACAAAAAGCAGCAAGTGGGCGAGGAGCCACACTTGCGGGCCTTCCTGCTGGAGCGGGTCCAGCCCTGGCGAGGCGCGCCCAAGCAGACTTTCGAGGGCCTGGTGAGGCCGACCTACGAGGGGAGCGGCTACATCAACGAAATAATGGGCGTACCTAGCATGAGCACCGGCTTCTGGATACCCGACCAACCTCTCACCCTCACTACAGGCTCAGAAAACAGGCTGTATTACGAATATCACGGGACATTCAACCGAAAGCCCGCTAAAACACATGAAGTGAGGTTCCTGCGCTACGTTGGCTATGCCCCACCCGCCAATTATGTCCCAGGTGGTACACTCGTCCGGTTATCTCTGGCCCGGTGGTGGCGGCAGGAAGGCTCTGAACTAGAAGAAAGGTGTTATCTACAGATGTCGGGCTTTTATATCCAATGAAATGTAATCCCCAGGGCTGTGTCAAAGTCGCTTATCCGACGATAGACGATAGACGATTGAGCAGGCATCGTCTATCGTCTATCGTCAAGGGGTACGCTCCACCGACTTTGACACAGCCCTGATGTAATCCCAAAGCGGTATTGTGGGACGGTATTCGCGTTTAGTATAATAGCAGCATACTAGAAGCAACAACATGACAGAACTGCTATTCTCAGATAGAACCCCAGGTCGCGCACAAGCCTCTCCACAGGACGATGCTCCGCGTGTAGCCTTCGTCACCCTTGGATGTAAGGTAAACCAGAGCGACACCCAGAAAGCCATCGCTGATTTCCGAGCAGCAGGCTTCCGCATCGTGCCGCCATCCGCTCCCGCCGAGGTGTATGTCGTCAACACCTGCTCTGTCACGCACATTGCCGACCGCAAGAGCCGCCAATGGTTGCGCCGCGCCGCACGAGCCAACCCCGACGCGCTGGTAGTCGCCACCGGCTGCTACGCCGAGTCGGGGCGCGAGACGCTTGAAGAGATGCCCGAAGTTGGCGTAATTGTAGGCTACAAAGCCAAAGATGACCTCTTGAGCCTGGCGCTCGCCCACATGCCCGCTTATACTCCTGCTCCGCGCACGGCTGATACTTTTGTAGAGGCTCCCCGCACACCTTCGTGGGCTGGCGGCGAAGCGGGCGATACGGACCCCGATTTCCAGTCCCGCACCCGCGCCATGGTAAAGATAGAGGACGGCTGCAACGATTTCTGCACCTTCTGTATCATCCCGTTCACCAGGGGTATGCCCCGCTCTACGCCCACCAACCGGGTCATCGAACTTGTCAACAAGCGTTTAGGGGAAGGCTTCAAGGAGATAGTGCTAACGGGCGTGCATATGGGCAAGTACGGCCAGGACCACGCCCAACGAAAGCGCGCTGCCTCCGACCCTACCGAAGCGCCCAATTTGCCCCGCGTCGTCAAGGCGGCGCTGGACCGCACGGACGTACCCAGACTGCGTATTACCTCCGTAGAGCCAACCGACGCGCTGATGATGCTGCCTCTATTGGCCGACCCACACTACACCGATAGGTTGGCCCCACACCTGCACCTGCCCTTGCAGAGTGGCTGCGACGCAACGCTGGCCCGCATGAAGCGCGATTACGACACCAATCAATATGCAGACGTAGTGCGCCAATGCCGCGAGGCAGTGCCGGGCATTTCGATTACTACCGACCTGATTGTGGGTTTCCCCGGCGAGACCGAGGAAGAATGGGCGCAGACCAAAGCTTTCGTACAGCGTATGGAGTTCGCCAGGGTACACGTTTTTCCCTACTCAAAAAGACCGGGCACCCCCGCCGCCGAGATGGAAGGACAGGTCCCGCCCGGCGTATCCCAGGCGCGCACAAAGGAAGCGATCGAGTTAAGCGCGCTCTCCGAAGCCGCGTATGCGACTCAGCATCTTGGCCGCACCTTGCCCGTGCTCTGGGAACGGCAGCACGGCGACCGCGACACCTGGAGCGGCCTCACCGGCAATTACCTGCGCGTGCATACTCGCTCTACCCACGATTTGCACAACAGGATTACACCCGCAACACTTACGTCATACGACGCCCAGGGACTCTGGGCGATTGCGGATTGCGGATTGCGGATTGTGGAATAGGCGAATATGTTCAGCAATCCGCAATCCGCAATCCGCAATTCAGAAGGGGAACGCTATGGAAAAGGTTTCAATGTCAGAGGGAACAGCCCGCTTTACTTTTAGCGCAGCTTGTGGATTGAGTGTGTTCGCAGCGGGAGCCGCTATCATACTGCGTCTGCGCGCTATACAAGGTCCGGCGATTCTCTTCTTGATAGTAGCTTTCCTGGCCTGCCTTGTGACCCTCATGAGCTACAGACGGTACAAATTGCTGAGAAGCGTGCGCTGGCAGAGCGAGCTTAAGAGGACTGAAGACGAGATGGGTCAGGTCCTCAACCATGCCCGCATGGGTATAATAATGGAGCACGTTACAGGGCCACTGAACAACGGCAACGGCGATACGGCCCCCGAAAACCCCAAAAAGACGACTTCAAAAGAGGAATAAGCTATTGCCTACTCGTGGAATCCGCCGTCTATTGTGGGCTTTGGGAGCAGTGGGAGTGCTAACGTTCTGCTTTGGATGTTCTTTCTTTATGAACAATCAGCTAGCAACGGCTCGCAATTTGCTGATAGCCGCCAACGTCGTGCTCGTGCCGCTCTTTGCTTACCTGATAGTGCTTCGCAGCCGGGCCAGCGCCCAGTACAGGCGACGCCTCGGCAAGCGTGAGCGGCAAAAGCAGCAAGAACTCGACGCCCTTGGCAGTGTAGATAAACTGCTGAAGGTAAACGAGCAAACGGACGATAGACGATAGCTGTGTTTTGGACGGTCCATCGTCTATCGTCTATCGTCCATCGTCCATCGTCTTTCCCACCAACCCATGAACCTCGACCGCTACACAAACCCCCAAATGGGTGAAATATGGTCAGCGCAGCACAAAGCTGACCTCTGGTGGAAGGTGGAATTATCCGTGTGCGAGGCTTGGACTGCGCGCGGTGAGATACCTGCCGACGCGCTGACTACACTGCGTCAGGGCAAAGTTGACCTCAAGCTGATGGCCGACTACGAGAAGCAAACCGACCATGACGTGATAGCCTTCTTGCGTGCGGTGGGTGACAGCCTGCCTGATAAAGATGCTGCTCGCTATATTCACTTGGGCCTTACCTCTTCTGACGTAGTTGACACGGCCCTCGCGCTCCAAATACAGGAGGCGATGCGCTTTATCATAGACGATGTTCACGCCGTGCGGGTAACTCTTGCGGCTCTGGCGCTGGAACATAAGCATACCGTGATGATGGGTCGCACGCACGGCGTACACGCCGAACCCACCACCTTCGGCCTGAAATTGCTCGTCTGGTACGACGAAATGGGGCGACACTTACACAGGCTTGAAGCGGCAGAAAAGGACATCTCCACCGGAAAGATTTCGGGCGCTGTGGGCACGCACGCCAACGTGCCGCCGGAAGTCGAAGAAGACGCGCTAAAGCGGATCGGCCTGGCTGTTGACCCCGTTTCCACACAGATAGTGCAGCGCGACCGCCACGCCGCCGTGCTGAACTCCCTCGCGCTAGTCGCTTCCTCCCTGGACAAGTTCGCAACGGAGATACGCCACCTGGCCCGCACAGAAGTGCGCGAAGTAGAGGAGCCGTTCGGCGCTGCCCAACAGGGGTCCTCTGCCATGCCCCACAAGCGCAACCCGCACAAGTCCGAACGCATCAGCGGCTTGGCTCGCGTTGTACGTGGTTTTGCCCTCACAGGCATGGAAGACGTAGCCCTCTGGCACGAGCGAGATATTTCCCACTCATCAGCAGAGCGGTTGATACTGCCGGGCGCGTTCACGCTGGTAGATTACATGCTAGGCCAGTTCGACAAAATCATGCGCGGTCTGAACGTCTACCCAGGTCGGATGAAACGCAACTTAGAGATGACCGGCGGCCTGATATTCTCCCAGGCGGTGATGCTTGCCCTCACCGAGGGAGGCATGGACAGGCAGGTCGCGTACAAAATCGTGCAGACCCACGCGATGCAGGCCTGGGAACTAGACGCACTTGGCGAGAGTGGCCCAACCTTCCTCGAACGCCTCATCGCCGACCCCCAGGTGACGCAACGCTTACCCGAAGGCCAACTCAGAGAGCTTTTCAGCCTCGACCGTCATTTGGCCCATATAGGGGAAGCTTATAAGCGCGTTGGCCTGGAGAGCTAAGACTCCTTAAAAGCAAAATCGGCCACTGAGTGGCCGATTTTGCTTTTAACCTATGTTTCAGCCAGTGCTGACGCTGCTATGGGCTGCACTTCTGTTAGGAGAACATATCACACACGGCTTACGCTGCTTGCTTCAGTGTTTGTCATTGCGTGTGCTGCCGCGAGCCAGTGGACGCGCAGACCCCGCATCGCTCAAGTGACTCCTTCTGACGCTTCATCTCGGCTCTAGCTTCATGAGATCTGCCTTTTATGCAGACAAAAAGAAGGGACGCTTCGAAAAGAAGCGTCCCTTCTGAGGGCGGAGAGGGTGGGATTCGAACCCACGACGAGTTTCCCCGTACCCGCTTTCCAGGCGAGCGCCCTAGGCCACTAGGCGACCTCTCCACTGGACGAAATTATGAATTATGAAGTAAGAATTATGAATTACGGGTTTTGAACGGCCATACTAGCAACATTCATAATTCTTACTTCATAATTGTTTAGCGGAGAGGGTGGGATTCGAACCCACGGAGGCTCTCACCTCTCTCGTTTTCGAGACGAGTGCACTAGGCCACTATGCGACCTCTCCATCTCCAATCTCCAAGTCCCCTAAACAGTCCCCAAACAGATAGACCGGCCCACTGGCCGGCCCTGTAACACTTGTAGCGTGGCTGGAGGGACTCGAACCCCCGACTTTTGAGTCCGCAACCCAACGCTCTATCCACTGAGCTACAGCCACACGGTTCGCTTTATCGCCTAAAGATTATATCATAGGCCCAGCAGAATTGCAAATTAATAGCAAGTGTTCAGATTAGGGGTGCAATCGTAGGGGCAGGCCCCCACGATTGCACCCCTAATCTGAACGATTACAGGAAATAGGGCTGTACAGATCGCTTATGATTTGTTATAATACCCTCTAAGCAGGGCAGCCAATAACAAAAGATGAAAGAGGTGGTCATATAGCTACATCTATAAAGCGCCGTCTGTTTAGGTTTAAGCCATAAACGCCAACTTCTGGTCATCGGTGGGAGGGATAAACACGTTCTTGGCGTCTTGTGTAGACCTAAACGTTCAGTTTTCGTCTCTTCATTACTATCCGCAACCCCATACTGTAGTTATCTTCACATCTGAAAGGAGAACGAAATGGTAAAACTGATACTCAAATCGCTCGTAAGTGCATTGGCATTGGTGCTGCTCGCGCTGTCGGTGGCCGCAAGCCCCACTTCCCAGGCCAGCGCTTCCCCCGCCGTAGCGCCTTGCGCCACCCTTACACTAAGCGCCAGTCCCTCTGTGGTCCCGGTAGGCGGCACCGCCATGGTATCCGCCTCGATCACCAATTGTTCAACGGTCTCGGAAGTCGTAAGCCTTGACGCCAGCATCGGCACCGGCTGCACCGACGGTTTCTTCTACTCGATACCCGTCGCGCTCGCTGCCGGGCAGACCCGCGCCATCAGCGCGCCCTTCCGCGCCCCAAACTGCCCAGGAGCCGTTACAATACAACTCACCGCGCACTCCGGCTCAACCCTGCTCGACTCGAAGTCAGCTTCGTTTACTATACAATCAGGTTTCGGTCCTGGCTTGTCCAGTTTGCCCGGCTCCAAATAAGGCCTTACCAGACTCCCTCCTCCCTCACCACCGAAAACGCACGATAGCACATGAGCAGCCACACAACATGGCTGCTCATGTGCTATCACATTATTTAGGCATATTATTAGCCCCGTTTGCGAGCCATCCTCCCGTCAGTTTTAAACCCGGTCCTATCTCAACTTCGATCCTTCCTGGACTATTAAACGCGAAAAATCGGCGAAATTGCCCCAAAAATGGGCCAGAATCGCCTTGACAAGCAAAATACCCTTCTGTATAATACCAAAGCGTCTACGAAAGGCTCTTTCCCAAAGACCAACAGCAGAGCGCAAAAAAGACGGCGAAATTGCCCTGGAAAAAGGGGCCAAATCGCCTTGACAACCAAAAAACAGTCTTGTATAATAACCTTTGCGTGTGGGGACTGCAACGACGCAACTATGCAGCGACACCAGCCCCAGTGAGAGAAAGAATGCACAACACCGAGGTGACAACCAAATAGGCTAACTCGCAAATACTCAAAAGCCCACAAAGGCTTGAGGCGAGTGCCCAAGCCTCTTTTGTTGTCCCAGGCCCTTTACTGTCGAACCTTACTAAATTATAAGAGAACCGACCCGCGAGACCTCCGCTCCTCGCCCCCTGACAGGGGCGGCGACTGGCGGTCAGCAGACCGGCAGACTACTCGAAAGAGTAGGGCAC
>JBBQIC010000014.1:0-22717 GCA_038324555.1 Chloroflexia bacterium | reverse complement strand
CGATGGACGATGGACGATGGACGATGGACGATCTGTAGTATCGTCCATCGTCCATCGTCCATCGTCCATCGTCCATCGTCCATCGTCCATCGTCCATCGTCCATCGTCCATCGTCCACATTGTATCCACCTATCCCCACCCAAATCCACGCCTTGCATACGACATCCGAGACACTCAAGTGCTTGACAGATACCTCCATACTAAATATAACATGGACCAAGCGTCAATCAGGCTTTACCACACAATTTGTTGATTTCCTGTTTTTGGCGCATTTGTTCTAACAATAAAAGCTAATATCAGCCCTAGGACAATGTGCAAATTCCTTATGGATTTTTTCCACAAAAGGGGCTTTTAGCCCTTGACTTGGGTCCGAGATTCGATTATCCTAACTACGCTTCGGGAGAACTTCCTCAACAACTCCCAATAGCACACAGGGCCGCAAAGCGTTGTAGGCTTCTGGTGGTTTTTGGTCTAATACTTCAACCTTATTTCTCAACAAAGGCCGTAAGGCACAGTCTTCTCACTCTAAGTTGTGGGAAAGATGAGGATTTTTTGTCCTTGTCACTGGACAATCAATCACAATATGTGGTATGATGCTTGGCATCAAGCACAATATGTACGAAACGGCTCCGCGTTTAGCACGATTTACACTTAGGATGGTGGAAATGTGCAAAATGCGTTGTGCAGGGGCTGTGGAAAACTCGGCTAGAGGGGTAGAAGCTGAGGCGTGATATAAGCGAATGTTATGGATATAGTGTACTGAATCGCTTGATTAGTTTGAACACACCTGCTATCATGCCAAATACGTAATAGCAGGTGATTGCGCAAATAAGCAATCCGGGGAGGAGCATGTAATGAACCCAACCTCAGGAGGACAAGGGTCAATGAACGCCAAGCAAGTCTGGCAGGCCGCGTTAGGCGAGCTACAACTAAAAGTGCCTGGGCCGAGCTTCCAAACCTGGCTCAGAAATACCTCAATCTCATCCTTTCAGAATGACATTGTGGTTATCGCTGTGCCCAGCAACTTCGCCAGGGAGTGGCTGGAGAAGCGTTTCAGCAAGATAATCACCGAGACCCTCAACAACGTTATGGCTCGGCAGGTTGAGATTCGCTTCGAGGTCAAAGCGCCGCCCAGGGGTGAGGCTGTTCACGTTATCCACGCCCTCGATGGTATAGGTGTGGACGAAGCTCGGCATGAGTTGCCGATAGCGGTAGGCCAGCAGGTGCGCAGTCCATACAGGGACGGTCCCTACGCCGGGCTTCCCGCCTCCAACAACCCACCGCCGGGGGGTAACGGGAGAAGCACGCCCAACACCAACAACCCGCCTACGCCTATCACTAACCACATGCGCCCCGCACAACCTACCCCACCCGTTAGCAACGCCAATAGGGGCGCGGCTCCGGCTCCTATCCCGATGTCCTCCGCAATCAAGCAGGGCGGCGGGTCGAACAGGGCGCATCAATTAGAAATGAGCATGGAAGAAGCTGCCATGCTCAACCCGCGCTATACGTTCGATAGATTTATAGTTGGCAAGAGCAACCAGCTTGCCCATGCCGCTTCCCGCGCCGTAGCGGAGCGTCCGGCGATGGCCTACAACCCGCTCTTTATTTACGGAGGCGTTGGCCTGGGCAAGACCCACCTGCTGCACGCGATAGGCCACGATGCCATGAAACGCTTCCCCGGCATCAAGGTATTATATATATCCTCCGAAAAGTTCACCAACGACATGATCAACGCCATACGCGACCAGCGTAACGAGAGCTTCCGCAACATATACCGCTCGGTCGACATCCTTTTGATTGACGACATCCAGTTCATCGCGGGTAAGGAAAGCACCCAGGAGGAGTTCTTCCACACCTTCAACGCCCTGCATGGAGCTAACAAGCAGATCGTCCTGAGTTCGGACCGCCCGCCGAAAGCCATCCTGACGCTAGAGGAAAGGCTGCGCTCCCGCTTCGAGTGGGGTCTCATCGCCGACATACAGCCGCCCGATCTTGAAAATCGCATCGCCATCCTTCGCGCCAAGGCCGAGGCCATAGCTACGTCTGTGCCCACCGATGTTATTGACTTTATCGCCCGCAAGGTGCAGAGCAACATCCGAGAGCTAGAGGGCGCGCTCAACCGGATAGTGGCCTACGCCAACATGACAGGGACCATGCTCACAGTTGACCTTGCCGCCGCCGCGCTCAATGACATCGCGGTCAACTCGCGCCGCCGCCCGATCAACCACGAGCGCATCGTGGAGACGGTCGCCAGCTTCTTCAACCTGGAACCCGAAGACCTCAAAACCGGCTCGCGCAGCCGCGAGGTGCTCGTGCCCCGCCAGATAGCCATGTACCTCATGCGCGAGGAGACCGAGACTCCTTTCATACAAATTTCCTCCTACTTCGGCAAACGCGACCACACCACCGCCATGCACTCCTATGAGAAGATAGAGGGCCTGGTAGAGACCGACAACCAGATGCGCCAGGAGGTGCTGACCATACGCCAGATGCTGTATGGCGAGCACGAGAGGTAGAGGGAAAACCAGCATCATGTGAACAAGGGAGAGTACATGAAGCTCTCTCTCTTGCTATAAGAGGTGGGGGAATTATGAGCGATAATAACGACTTCATAACTGAGCAAGCGTCGGTATCCCATATGTCGCCATTTGAGCAGATACGTAAGGAAAGGGAAGATGGCGGCAAATATTGGTCTGCAAGGGACTTGGCACGAGTACTCGATTATTCTAGTTGGCAAAAGTTTAGCAATGCTATCCGACGCGCTGAGATAGCGTGCGGAAATAGTGGTCAACTTGTCGAAGACCATTTTAACCATGTGGTTAAAATGGTCGAATTAGGTTCAGGCGCTAAACGCAAAATCGAGGATGTTCACCTATCAAGATATGCCTGCTACCTTATTATCCAGAACGCTGATCCATCGAAAGAGATAGTTGCCTTGGGCCAAACATATTTTGCTGTTCAGACTCGTCGCCAAGAGCAGGCCGACGAGTTAGCTGGCCTGACTGAAGATCAAAAGCGTCTGTACCTACGAGGCGATCTTTCGGATCACAACCGGCGATTGGCCGAAGCCGCTCACCAAGCTGGAGTGGTCCAGTCCCAAGACTTCGCCCTCTTTCAGGACCACGGCTACATGGGCTTATATGGTGGGTTGAGAGCGCGAGACATTCACGCCAAGAAGGAACTGAAAAAGAGCCAGCAAATCCTCGACCACATGGGGAGTGAGGAGCTAGCCGCCAACCTGTTCCGAGCCACGCAAACGGAAGCTAAGGGCTCGCGCCGAAACAAGGTGACGCAAATCAGACAAGACAGGGCACTTTCGACATCTAACCAGCGCTTGTAAATTGTCACGTTATTTCAGCGGGCCCTCTAAACTGAGACGGGAGGAAATCACAGGCAAGGAAAAGGCCAACCAAACTCACTATGACGTAGGTAAAGAAGTGCGTGACACAATAAAACGTCTAGGCGGCGCTATGCCCGAAGAACTGCCTACGCCAGAGGAGAGCATACAGCAGTTGGAGAGGCAGGAGAGCAAGCGGTTGAAGCAAGGCCCGCAGCTTTCTCTGTTTGTGGGTGGGGAAGCCGGAGAACTACACTAAGGCCCTTATTGTGCGCTCTAATTACATTCGGTAGGCCTGATTGCTTATGATATAATCACCGTAATTTGAGGGTACATCTTTAGAATATAAGAAGGGTAGCAATGAGGGAGATGAAATTCCTTGAAGACACTGGCGTATTGATTACAAATACAAGAGCTGTCTTAGGCGACAAGACTTACGCGTTAGCGAATATTACATCTGTTAGCAAGAAAATTGTTCCAGTTAACTATAGCCCAGTACTGCTTATGCTGATTGTTGGTGTCCTCCTAGGTTCTTGTGGATTACAGTCGGGAAGTCAATTCAATGCTGGTGTAGGGTGGTTGGGGCTGGTAATAATAGTAGCCGGAATAGCCCTAGTTGTTATTACGTCGAGGCCAAAGTATGCTGTAACGATAGGTAGCTCATCAGGAGAGCAGCACGCTCTAATTGATAATGACCCCGAGAGAATTCAGCGAATTGTTGACGCAATTAATAATGCGATCATTGCACGCGGGTAGGGTAACTAAAACCATAAAACATATACATGATATTCATAGATTTTATAAACGCAGTCTTACCTCAGAACTCGTTTTGTCCCCAAATGCACAAAGGAGCCAACACAATCATGACCAACACCATCGTCAACGAAAAGCTAACCCAGGCAACCGCCCTCCTCACCGAGCAACACCTCGACGCCTGGCTCACCTTCGTGCGCGAGACCTCCCTCACTATGGACCCTTGCCTTGACCTCATAGCCGGGGTTGACTTCACCTGGCACTCGGCTTTCCTCGTAAGCCTGATGGGTGAGCGCATCGCTATCGTGGGCCGCTTCGACGCCGAGAACGTACACGCCATAGGTGGGTACACCCAGGTAATCCCCTACGACCAGAGCATCCGCCCCGCGTTGCGCGAAGCGATTACCCGCCTCGACCCACAGCAAATAGCCGTCAACTTCTCCGAAAGCGACCCCGCCGCAGATGGCCTGACCTACGGCATGTTCCGCTACCTGCAAGACACGCTGGCTGACACCCCCTATGCCGCCCGCTTCGTCTCCGCCGAGAAGTTCATCGCAGCCCTGCGTGGACGCAAATCCCCGTCCGAGGTGGCGCTGATTAAAGCCGCCATAGGTACCACCCTGGAACTATACGGCGCAATAGACGAAAGCCTGACCCCTGGACAAACCGAAAGGGAGATAGCCAGTAGACTCCACTCCTGGCGCGCGGACCTCGGCCTGGATACGGCCTGGGGCGAAGAATACTGCCCAATTGTCAATGCCGGGCCGGAGTCCGCACCGGGCCACGCCGCCCCAGGCTCCTACAAGACCGCTCGCGGCCAACTGCTCCATATGGACTTCGGAGTAAAGCAGAACGGCTTCTGCTCCGACCTGCAACGTATGTGGTACTTCCTGGACGAGGGAGAGCGACAACCGCCCGACGACGTGCAACGCGCCTGGGACGCCTGCTGGGGTGCGATTGACGCCGGGGCCGCGAAACTCAAACCCGGCGCGCTCGGCTGGGAAGTAGACCAGGCGGCCCGCTCGTACCTGGTGGAGGCGGGCTATCCCGAATACCAGCACGCTCTCGGCCACCACCTTGGCCGCGTAGCCCACGATGGCTCGACGCTGCTAGGCCCCAGATGGGACCGCTACGGCGACACCCCCAACGGCGTAGTAGAGCCAGGCAACGTGTTTACCCTGGAGTTGGGGACTTTCGTACCTGGGCGAGGCTATATTGGCCTGGAAGAAGACGTTCTAGTTACGGACAACGGCCTCGAGTGGTTGAGCACGCCTCAAAGGGAGCTATGGCTAAAGTAGGCCCTAAAAAGTGATGAACGACTCAGGTTGAGTCGTTTGAGCTTACAGCTGGTGCATCATCGCTCGGAGGGAACTCGATTCTGTCGTAAACATCCCGAAGGGCCACGTCACAGCCAATTGAAGGCAGGCGAAGGGCGCTGCCCAGGTCGCTGATCTCGGTGAACACCCATTTGTCGCCTGCCTCGCCTGTGTTGACTTGCCGGACGTAATGCTCTACTCGAACTTTGTCCTGCGCGACCAATACGTAATCCGTGAGCGATTCCAGCCTGCGGTAGTGGGCAAACTTCTCGCCCCGGTCGTAGGTCTCTGTGGATGGGGACAATACTTCGATGATAACGGTAGGATTGACGAGCGTATCCTGATGTGTGTCCTCCAATTGGGGTTCCACAAAGCGATAGACCAGCCATACGCCGTCCCCACATTAGCAAACATCGCGCCTGTGAAAAAAATGTGTGTAATGGACAGCGACTAAACTCGCGGGCTACGCAAAGCGAAGTCCGCCTGCGCGGACTCCCTACTCCATACATTAGCCGAGTCCCCGTAGGGGGACTTTGCCGCTCGTAGCCCGCGAGTTTAGTCGCCGGGCGAGGGGTTGCTTGGGGAGTTACGACCTTTGTGTTCGCCCTCTTGCCCTCTCTGCATACCGCTTCGTCTTCGTCAAGAGGGCGAACACAAGGGTCGCCCCTACGAATAGATTTTCCTCTACCCTAACTCTGAACTCTTACGCGCGCTGCACTCAAGTGCTTCTACGCCTGTCGCTGCTGTGGTATAATTATCTGATGGGGTACACAATGGCGTTGTAACTCTGCAGTGTCTGCAACGTTTAACTGGTGTATCTTATACGGCTTGCGTTCTCATGGCATAGATTATGCCCGAAGTATGTGGGTTACGTTCCAGAATGTGTTTATAAACGTATATATAGCAGAAAGCCTTGTAAAGTTAGTATAATTATTCACAGGCATCATTATTCTTGGAAAGTTGAAGCGTCTGAACCTCCAACTTTCTAACCTTCAACTCTCGAAAGGCACTTATGACTCGACTCCTAGACACTATAAATGGTCCCGCCGACCTTCGCGGCCTCTCGGTAGAGGAACTTGAATTGCTCGCCCAGGAGGTGCGCCAGGAGGTAATCGGCACTATCAACACCATCGGCGGGCACTACGCTTCCAATCTGGGGACCGTAGAGCTTACTGTAGCCCTCCACAGCGTCTTCAACTCGCCGGTTGATAAGTTAGTGTGGGACGTTGGGCACCAGGCTTACCCCCACAAGCTGCTTACCGGGCGGCTCGACCGCTTCAACACCATCCGTCAGTATGGCGGCCTCAGCGGTTTCCTATCCAGGGACGAGAGCGAGCACGACGCATTCGGCGCGGGCCACGCCTCCACCTCCATTTCGGCGGCCTACGGCATGGCGGTCGCCCGCGATCTTCAAAGTCAAGATAACCACGTCGTGGCTATCATAGGCGATGGTGCGATGACCGGAGGCATGGCATTCGAGGCGCTGAACAACGCCGGGCACTCCAACCGCCGCTTTATCGTCGTGCTCAACGACAACGAAATGTCTATTGCTCCCAACGTCGGCGCACTTTCAAAGTACCTCGCCAATGTGCGCACCGACCCGCGCTACAACCGCGCCAAGATGGGCGTGGAGCGGGTGCTGGCTCATGTGCCATTGGGTGACAAGTTTCTCAACTTCGGCAAGCGTTTCAAGAACTCGGTCAAAGAGTTCGTTGTTCCCACCATGATCTGGGAGGAGCTAGGCTTTGTGTACCTCGGCCCTGTGGATGGTCACGACATCGGCACCCTCACCAAGGTGCTTGAGGCCGCCAAGCAGAGCGAGCGCCCTGTGTTTATACACGCCCTCACCGTCAAGGGTAAGGGGCACGACGTTGCCGAAGAAGACGCGGTCAAGTGGCACGCGGTAGCCCCTCCCGGCAAGCCCGGCGCCCTCAAGCCCACCACGCCCAAGTTCCAGGACGTGTTCGCCGACGCTCTGATCAAGATAGCCAGGGACGACGACAAAGTGGTGGCAATCACCGCCGCCATGCCAGACGGCACTTCGCTCAACAGGTTCGCCAAGGTCTTCCCCGACCGCTGCTTCGATGTGGGCATAGCCGAGCAGCACGCCGTAACGTTCGCCGCTGGCCTCGCCTGCGAAGGCATCAAGCCTGTATGCGCAATCTACTCGACCTTCTTGCAGCGCGCCTACGACCAGGTGATCCACGACGTGTGCATCCAGAACCTGCCAGTCGTGTTCGCTATGGACCGGGGTGGCATCGTGGGCGACGACGGGCGCACCCACCAGGGCGTGTTCGACATCTCGTACTTGCGGCCTATCCCCAACATGGTGCTCATGGCCCCGAAAGACGAGAACGAGCTACAGCATATGGTCTACACCGCCGTGAAGCACAACGGCCCCATCGCCTTCCGCTTCCCAAGAGGCAACGGCTTCGGAGTGCATATGGACGAGGAGCTAAAGGAGATACCCATAGGCAAGGCAGAGGTGCTGCGCATGGGGCGCGACCTGGCGATAGTGGCCTACGGCAACCCTGTCAACGCAGCCCTGGCAGCCGCCGACCAACTGGCCGAGCATGGTATAGAGGCCGCTGTTATCAACGCCCGCTTTGCCAAGCCCATAGATGAGACCATGCTCGCTGGTCTGGGGAGCAATTTCACGCGCATACTGACTATCGAGGAAGGCGCGAAGCTGGGCGGCTTTGGCGACGCCGTGCTAGAGTTCTTCCACTCGCACGAGAACCTCAAAGAGCCGAAGATTTACTGCCTTGCCCTGCCCGACCACTTCATAGACCAGGGTCCACAGGCGCTGTACCGGGACGAGTTCAACCTCTCCGCCGAGGGTATAGTGCGCGAAGTCCATCTCCGCTTCCCGGACCTCTACCTTGTGCGCCCAAGCATACCCGCAGCCGTAAAGTGATTTCTGATCGGGAATCGGGGATCAGGGATCAGGGGTCGGGGATCGGTGACCAAAATCCCGATCTCCGACCCCTGATCCCTGATCCCCAACCCAAAATCCTGCACATCGGCGCGGGCAACCGCAAGATCAAGGGTGCGGTCACACTCGATATAAACCCTCGCATCAATCCTGACGTTGTCTGGAACCTCAACGACTTCCCATACCCGTTTGAGGATTGCACGTTCAGCACGATAGTGTGCGAGCACGTCATCGAACACCTGGACAACGTGATTGGCGTGATGGAGGAGTTGCACCGCATATCCGAACCGGGTGGCCGTGTTTGGATAACAGTCCCGTACTTCAGCAGCCTCAACTTCAACACCGACCCCACCCACATACACGCCTTCTCGTCCCGCAGCTTCGATTACCTCTGCCTGGATACCGACCTCGTACGCTACGACTATTCCACAGCGCACTTCCGCAAGCTAAGAGGCCGCATGACTATGCGCCCGATGACACCTTTCAACCGCCTGCTCATGCGCTTGATAAACCGCAACCTCACCTTTTACGAGGAGCATTTGGCGTACATAATACCGGGTCAGGATTTGCAGTTCGTTTTGGAGGTAGTCAAATAGCAATGGTGGAGGAGCCTCAAGCCATGACGAGTGGTACTTGTCCTAAATGCGGGTCGAACGAGATATACACGGATACCAATGTAGACGGAAGGTTTAGTACCGCTGGGCGGAACTTAGTCTTGGCCAAAGGTGGCATTTTGGCTCCTGCCTTCGTTGGGTACGATAACTACTTCTGTGCCACATGTGGCTACATAGAGCGTTATGTGACCGATCCATCCGACCGACAGTTGATCGCGCAGAATTGGTCGAGAGTGAAACCAGGCTAGGAGGACCGACTGTCCCTGTCATCCTGAACGAAGTGAAGGATCAGTTGGGAGGACATACCAAGGTTGGGGCTAAAGAGATAGCCAATGCGACCCCGTAGTGATCCTGAACGAAGTGAAGGATGACAGGGATTGACGCTTTGTTTACCCCCTATCCTGTTTTCTCCAGCCTTGTGCGAGTGAGCAATTGGGTTTGGCCCAGGATATGAGAGTGCTATGCGAAATCGCTCAGGCAAAAGAAAAAGAATCGTGGTCTGGGCATTGCTCCTGTGCATTCTTATTCCATTTCTAATTTGCAGTAGCACACTCGGTGTAGTTGGAATTGCAGAGCGAAGTCTTTGGTTGGGAGATGGCACGAACTATATGGTGATCATGGCAAGTGATGATATTACATCGCCTCATGACCCTTCTACCATATTGATTGGCGTAAGTCCTCCAATGACTGCAACAATAACGTGTGTTGGCATCGTTCATATTCCGCCTCGTGGCCAAGGGGGAATCGATTTGTTGAAGTGTAAGCGTTAGCCAAGCACTCAGATATTTGACAGACGTTTTATATGATAAGGTTTAGAGATTATTAGAAGGAACAAATTTGCTTTGACTATAGAGAACCGCAAAGCCGACCACATACGTATCTGCCTTGAAGAAGACGTAAGCGGGCGAGCTATCACCGCAGGGTTCGAGCGTTATCGCTTCATCCACCAGGCGCTGCCGGAGATAAACCTCAGCGATGTGGACACCTCAACCGAACTCTGGGGCCGCCGCCTGAAACTGCCCATGCTCATATCCTCGATGACGGGAGGCGCGCCACGCGCCGAGGAGATAAACCGCAACCTGGCGACCGCCGCGCAGGAACTCGGCCTGGCGATGGGCGTAGGGTCGCAGCGCGCTGCATTGCAACACCCTGAATTGGCCCCTACCTATCAGGTGCGCGCTCTGGCCCCCGATATCGCGCTTTTCGCCAACATAGGGGCTGTGCAGCTAAATTACACATATGGTGTAGCTGAATGTCGTCGCGCAGTGGATATGATAGAGGCCGACGCGCTAATACTCCACCTCAACGCTTTGCAAGAGGCGGTGCAGCCGGAAGGCGACACCAACTTCGCGGGCCTGGCACACAAGATAGCGCAGGTCTGCCGGGAGGTGGGCGTGCCTGTGATCGCCAAAGAAGTGGGGTGGGGCGTATCTCTCCAGGCGGCCCGGATGCTGTGGGAAGCAGGAGTATCGGCGATAGATGTGGCGGGCGCGGGCGGCACTTCGTGGACCCAGGTCGAACGTCACCGTATACCGACCGAGCATGGGCAACTCATAGCCGAAGCCTTTGCCGACTGGGGTATCCCCACCACCGACAGCCTGCTCTCGATTCGGCAGGCCGGAGTGCCCGAAGGCAAGAGGCTCTTCGCAAGCGGTGGCATTCGCAACGGGATAGATGTCGCCAAAGCTCTTGCGTTGGGCGCAGACCTGGCGGGCATGGCACGCCCATTCCTAAAAGCTGCCGCAATATCTGCCGAAGACGCAGTAGAATTAGGTAAGGTAATACTTGACCAGTTACGGATAGCGATGTTTGCTATCGGCGCGGCTAACCTGTCTCAACTGCGCGACACGCCTCACCTGGTGGAAAAGACCTAGATGCCCGGCGAAAGAGATCAATAATACGAACAGATAATCATTTCGTATTATTGATCTCTTGAATGAATTCATATGAGTGAAAAGAACAAGTTAGAGGGAGTCAGGCACGGCTGGCGCTTGCTCGGCACGACCTACCCTTTCACCACAAAATGGCTGAAACTCCGCCAGGACCGTGTGCAGTTGGAAGGGGACGGGGAAATCGAGTTTACGTATGTGGAGAGCCAGGGCGCTGTCGGCATCGTGCCTGTTACTGTAGACGGCAATATAGTGCTTATCCGCCAGTACCGCTACACTGTGGACGAGGTTGGCTTTGAGATCCCTGCTGGTGGTTTGCACGATACTGGGGATGCTTCGATGGAGCAAGTAGCCCGCGAAGAATTGCGCCAGGAGGTTGGAGCGACCTGCACAGACCTGCAATACATAAGCTTCTTCTACACGGCGGTCGGCCAGAGTTCGCAGGCGTTCCACGTCTTTCTAGCGTTAGACGTGAACTTCACCGGGCAGCAAACGCTCGAACCGACCGAGCGCATAGAGATTCATCCAACTCCCGCCAAAGAAGCATTACGCATGGCCCGCGCCGGGGAGATAAGAGATGGTGCAAGCGCCTTGTCTCTACTGCTCTGTGAAGACATGCTGAGGGAGCATGGCTATGTTTGAGAATGGGGTTGTCGTAGGGGCAGGCCCCCGTGCCTGCCCTGTTGGTTTACCCCCAACATCGAGGTATGGGAACAGGGCAGGCATGGAGACCTGCCCCTACGCTTATTGGTATCCTGGGTAATGCCTGAGAATCTATCCCTGCTTGTAGAGGGAGCTAATCGCCTGGGCTTCACTCTTACCCCACGCCAAATCGAGCAATTTCAGCTTTACTATGACATGCTCGTAGACTGGAACAGCCGCGTCAACCTGACTGCTATCACCCAATACGAAGGTGTGCAAGTGCGCCACTTCCTGGATAGCCTGACAGTTGGCGCTGCTCTGTTGGACGAACTTGCCACCCATGGTATTCATCTAAACACCCCTGCCGATGGCTATTCGCTCATAGATGTTGGTACGGGCGCGGGGTTTCCGGGTGTGCCTCTCAAGATTCTTTGGCCGGGTATACGTCTGACGTTGGCCGACTCAATTGGCAAGAAGACGGCCTTCCTCAAAGCGTTGGCGGACGCCCTGAAGCTGGAGGACGTAACCATATTGACCGCCCGCGCAGAGGAGCTAGGGCAGGACAAATCGCATCGCCAGCACTACGACGCGGTGACGGCGCGGGCGGTCGCCTCGCTGCCCGTCCTGTGCGAATATTGCCTTCCCCTGGTCAAAGTAGGTGGCTTGATGCTTGCCCCGAAGAAGGGAGACATATCCCAGGAGATTATAGAAGCAGAGAAAGCAGCGAAAATCCTGGGTGGCGGTGCGCCAAAGCTGCACAAGTTCATCTTGCCAGGTGAGGACGAGGAACGCTACGTTGTGGCGATTGAGAAGCTAAAACCGACCCCTTCGGGTTATCCGAGAAGGGTGGGGCTGGCTAAGTCTCGACCACTAGAATAGCCAATCCATGTAGTGGGCTATTCAATAATACTAAATTCCTCCGCTTCTATTTCGAGGAAAGCCTCATCTTCCTCGTCCCAATTCACGAATACGAAATGACGAACTGGCACATCCCCTTGAAACTCTGCAAGGCCATATAGCATCATACCTTCAGCACGATGCAACTTGGTCCACGTAACTCCGTGAAACTCAAATGTGAGGTGACGGCCATTTCCTCCTTCGATTCTGATACGCGCTTCCTGGCCGCGTTGTTCTACGTTTATGATATGGCCGTCGTGAATATCTGGATCCCCAATATAGGCAATGAAATCATTATTAGCCATTGGTACTCAATACTCTAAGCTACTTCAACAACGGACTAACCCCACCCCAATGCGCCGAAAAGTGGTCGTAAAACAGGAAGTTCTGCGCGTACCCCGCCAACTCGCCGAAGCGTTCGCGGAACGTTCCTGCGACGAGGTTATACGCCGCACCCGTGAGGCTCTTACGTTCAGGCCAATCCGGGAAATAGAGGTTCTTGGCTAGCTGCCAGACGTGGGTGTCTACGGGCACGGCTTCCGTCTTGTCGAGTGAGAATAGGCACACGCAATCCGCTATCTTCGCGCCTATGCCGTGTATAGACGCCAACTCCTTGTGCGCCTGCTCGTAAGGCATATCGCGCAGAGTCTTAGCCCAGCCGGGGCCGCGCTCCGTCAACTGCTTCGCCACGCGCACGAGGTTCGGCCCTCGGAAACCCAGCGAGGTCACTTTAGAGAGATAGACCGGGTCAACTTCGGCCAGGGTGATAGCAGTTGGAAAGGTGTAGTGGGGTTGTCCCTCTATCTCACCAATCAGGTCGCCAAAGTGTTTGCTGAACTCGCCTATCGAGTACGCTATGCGCGGTACGCTGTTGGCTGTCGAGCAGACAAACGACAGGACACACTCTTCAGGCTCCTGCCTCAGCAGCCGCAGCCCAGACCATCGCCTTGCCGCTTCACCCGCAGCGGGGTCGGCTTCTGAAATGCGCCTTACTATTTCCCCAAGGTCGATGTCTAGCTGAAAGTAGTTGCGCAGCGTTTCCTCGGTCCCTGCCTGCCCCGGATAGCTCCACCACGAAAACCTGTCGCTATCCTGACGGATACCTAGCACCGTGCCACCCACGACGCCCACCCACCAACCGTCAGACTGTCGCTTCCACCGAAAGCACTGGCCGGAGGCTAACGTATGATCCAGGGAGAACTCGGCTGGGTTGTAGGTAAAGGCGTTGGTTTGCAGGTTGGGTGCGATTTGCGCTGCTGTGCTCATAGGTTATTATCTGACGATAGACGATGGACGACGGACGATAGCCCTTCATCGTCCGTCGTCCATCGTCTATCGTCTATTGTCGCCGAAGGCCACTCTTCGACAGGTAGTAGCATCTCGGTTTGCGTCGTCGTTTCCGATTTGTGGCGCACTTCGTGGCAGTGGCGGCAGCGGGCTTCATAATACTCTTTCGCACCGACCATTATTATAGGGTCGTCGTAGGCTGCGGGTTCGCCATTTATTACGCGCTGGGTGCGGCTGGCGGGCGCGCCACATTCGACGCATATGGCCTGTAGCTTGTCCACCATTTCGGCTTCGGCCATCAGGCGCGGCATCGGGCCAAACGGCTCGCCCCTGAAGTCGAGGTCAAGCCCCGCCACGATAACCCGCACCCCCCTGTGCGCAAGTTTTTTGCAGAGGTCAACGACCCCTTCGTCGAAGAACTGAGCCTCGTCTATTGCTACTACGGTGGTATCGGGTTCAATGAGTGCTTTTATCTCGGAGGAGTTGTCAACGGGCACAGCCGAATAGAGCGCGCCGTTGTGCGAAGCCACCTGCCCCGCGACATAGCGCACGTCTATGATGGGCTTGAACACCTGCACCTTCTGGTGGGCGATCTGCGCCCGCCTGACGCGGCGTATCAATTCCTCGGTCTTGCCAGAGAACATGCTGCCGCAAACCACCTCGATCCAACCCCCCGCGTAGTGCTTGGGGTGCGGGCCGAGTGGCCCCTGGTCTTGCATGAAGCGTTGTACGTAATCTCCCATTGCGCGTGTACCGCCTTTCTTGTTGGTACACTCTATTATATAGTGGAAACGGGTTTTGCGACACCTGGCAGGAGGCCGCCACTTGGTGTACAATTCAATCTAGAATGCCTACTGCATTAAGAACCGGACCCTACCGCTTCTACTTCTACTCATACGATTGTGGCGAACCGCGACACAGGCACGTAGACCGCGAGAAGATGAGCGCCAAGTTCTGGCTCGACCTTGATGTGTCTCTTCAAGAGAACTATGGGTTCAATCGCCGAGAGTTACGCGAACTTGAGCGCATCACTCGTGACCATCTGGGGGTTTTGCGAGATGAATGGGACGCCTTCTGCGGGGGCAATCTCCGCTCTACCTAAAATCGTTAACGTGACCGTTACTGATGATACTCTGTCAGCTGATCTGGAAGATGGGCGCAGTATCAGCGTGCCTATTGGCTGGTATCCCCGCCTGGCGTACGCGACACCTGCGGAACGCGCTTCTTTCGAGATCAGCGGCGCTGGGCACGGCATCCACTGGCTGGATTTGGATGAAGTCCTGGGCGTGGAAGGCCTACTTCTTGGCAAGCGGTCGAATGAAAGCGCCGCGTCTTTCAAGCAATGGCTTGATCGTAGACAGACACCGCCTGGTGCCTAATGCAACGTACCCCCTGCTATCCTGCTACCCTAACCTCTTTCCTCTAGGGTTAGGGAGTTGGGCGGTGTCGAGGGCCTGTGTGCTCCCCTCCTCCCTCTGTTGCCTCGTCCTTCGCGCTGTTCCATAGTCAAGGGTCTTGCAATAGGCCCTAAGGCAAGGGATTTGCTTATAACATTACAAGAAGCCCATTGACCGCAACAGCCATAAGCTTGCACAAAGCATCAAAACAAGAATGAAAGCAATGACCCAAACAAGCAGGGGTGTCCCTGACTTTGGCCGATTATCCAGGATAGCTACTCTCAGTTCCACGGACCTAAGTGCGTAATCACATACAGTGCCATTACTATGCTTGTCAGAAGCGTAAAATTGAGCCAACTGCCTCTTATTATCTCTCCAACATGGCCCCAACGTCTTACTATTGCCGCAATTGCATAGTTCGACAGCAGGAAGAGGCCAATAATGGGGATATCAATACCTAGAGACAGGCAATTCATTGTAGTTCCAACGCCTTCCATGTGCTCAATACTAGCCGCAATCGTAGCTAGGCGTCAATGACTCAAGTGCTTAGATGTTATGTGCTTAGGTGCTTGATCGTCAGCGAGGTCACCGGCTATACTCTTTACCAGAATGTCACGAGTATTATGTAAACGCCATCTCAACATCTATGAGCAAGCTTACCTCCCTCGCTAGCCCCCACATGGCTCTTGCCTTGACCTTGAGCCTATTGATTCTGGTAGGTTGCACCGATACTCGCCGAAGTAGTTCCGCGCCCTCGGTACCTCTAGCGGCTCCAACACCGGTGCCCGGTTCCTACCCCTCCTCAAACGGCGCGATGGCACACGGCAATATCCAAGGCACCGGCGTCTACGATACCCGCCCGCTTGTACAGCTGCCTAGCGAAGCGTGGCGTTTCCAGAGCAACCAAAGCCATCCAAGCTCGGTGCCTGCAATAGTCTCCGAAACCGTCTACTTCGGCACTTATGACGATACAGTGTACGCGCTCGATACTACAACCGGGTCCATGCGCTGGCGTTGTTGGCAATGCCAAGACGGGATGCGTTCGCCCTCCATAGCTGGCGGACTCACATATGTCCCAAGCTCGGACGAGCGCCTCTATGCATTTGACAGCATGACCGGTGCAACACGCTGGGAATTCTCCATCCAAGACCCGTCCAAACCATTTGCTATCTTCTCAGACCCTGTTGTTGACGGGGGAATAGTCTATGTTGGCTGTACCAGAAATGCTTTCTTCGCCCTTGACGGCGCAACAGGCAAAGTGAAATGGCGTTTCGATGCCAGTGGCTGGATTTCCGCCCCTGCTATTGCCAACGGCATCCTCTACTTCGGTGGGCGTAGGATCGGTGGACATGACCAAACCTATATCTATGCGGTTGACCAGACGACGGGCAAGGAAAAATGGAGAGCGCCCATGTCGCAAAGCGGCCTCAAAGACTCGCCTGGTGGCCTCCAAGACACTACGGCTGTGGCCGATGGCATGGTCTTCGCCTCTACATGGGATGACGGCCTCTTAGCCCTGGACGCTGCGACAGGCCAGAAGAAATGGCAGTACGCCGCAGGCTCTACCATATTGGACGCACCGGCTGTGGCTTATGGCACCGTCTACGTAACCAATAACGGCAGCCTGATCGCGCTCGATGAAACCACCGGGCAGGAGAAATGGAGCGTAGGAGACGGAAACAGAGATTTTACAACCACGGCCCCATTTATCGCGGGCCAAGTAGTATATTTTACCAGCACAGGATTCACCGGCCTACCTTTTCTGTTCGTCGCCCAACCCGATAAGGGCGGCTACATCTATGCCGTTGATGCCCAGACTGGCAAACAGCTTTGGCGCTATAAGGTGGAGAGCCGGATCACCTACAGCCCCGCCATCGAAAATGGCGCTCTTTACTACGGCGACGAAGATGGCTACGTACACGCCCTCCACTAGATTCGTGCCACTGCGCCTCCAACAAGGCTGATGAAGACAAGGACTATCAAGATTGGGCACCAACCACCACATGCCGCACCACCTGGCCTTGTCCTCCCAGCCTAACCCGAAACCTTACGTATGTCCATTTTAGGTTAGGTTTGCTACTATAATCCACACAGCCTCCCCAAGCTCCGCGAGACCCTGAAGAACATCTCTGACCCGCTCCTATGATGCCACTTCAACCCCTTCTTGCTCCCGTTCCTCACGCCTCCCCGCATCCCGGAACTGCGTGTTATACAGGTTGGCGTACAACCCTCCCAATGCCAGCAGATCCTTGTGCATGCCACGCTCCACCAGCCGCCCCTTGTCCATCACCAGGATCACGTCTGCCGCCAGCACCGTTGACAGCCTGTGGGCGATCACCAGCGACGTTCGCCCGACCATCAGTCGCACAAGCGCGGCCTGTATAAGCGCCTCCGACTGCGAGTCGAGCGACGATGTAGCCTCGTCCAACACCAGGATACGCGGGTCCTTCAGCAGCACCCTGGCTATGGCTACGCGCTGCTTTTCGCCGCCCGACAGCCGGTAGCCGCGCTCGCCCACGATGGCGTCGTAGCCTTCGGGCAGGGAAGTTATGAAGTCGTGGATATTGGCCGCCTTCGCCGCCTCTATCATCTCCGCTTCGGTGGCATCGGGGCGGGCGTAGTGCAGGTTGGCGCGTATGGTGTCGTGAAACAGGTAGCTTTCCTGCGTGACCATACCTATCTGGCTCGATAGCGAGGTCAAAGTCACGTCGCGGATGTCGTTGCCGTCTATCAAGATGCGCCCCTCGGTGGGGTCATACAGGCGAGGGAGTAGATAGGTGATGGTAGTCTTGCCTGCGCCAGACGGACCAACCAGCGCTGCCAGTTGTCCGGGTTCGACCGTAAAGCTTATGTTGTTGAGCGCATATCGGGCCTCGCTTAGGGACTGGGGATCAGGGATCAGGGATCGGGGGTCAGTGACCAGTGCCCGACCCCCGATCCCTGATCCCTGATCCCTTTGCGGAAGCGCTTTCCTGTCGGCGAGGGTCAACGCGGCAGTTGAGGCTTCTCCCCAGCGCACGACCTGGGAGAGAGTGGCTGCCGCCTCTCCTTGCCCGCCATCTGCGGCCAGGTAGCTGAACGACACATCATCGAAGGTCACGCTGCCCTGCACTTCACTCAACACCTTCGCGTCCGGTTTTTCCTGTATTTCTATTGGTAGGTCGAGCACCTCAAATACGCGCTCGAAGCTGACCATCGAAGTAGCGAAATCCACCCTCGCGTTGCTGAGCGAGCCGAGCGGCCCGTAAAGCTGGCCCAGGTAAACGGAGAAGGCCACGAGTGTGCCTATCGTGAAGCCCGCGTTGGTGATAACCAGGTAGCCGCCGACCCAAATGACCATGGCCGTGCCTAAAGCCCCCGACAGCCCCAGGCCCAGGAAGAACCACCGTCCAATGAGCGCCTGCCTGATACCCACGTCACGTACTCCGGTTGCACGTTCTGAAAAGCGTTTCTCCTCGTCTCGCGCTCGCCCGAATATCTTCACCAGCAGTGCCCCGCTGACGTTGAGGGTCTCGTTCATCATAGCGTTCATCTCGGCGTTCAGCGAAAGTTGGCGGCGCACCACATCCCGCAAGAGGTTGCCGACGCGGCGGGCCGGTAGGATGAACAGGGGCAGGATGGCGATTGACAGCAGAGTCAGCCGCCATTCCAAAGACAGCATGATAATCAACGTGATCACCAGTGTGACCGCATTTGAAATGATGTCCACGACCGTGCTTGTGATGGCGCGTTGCGAACCTACCACGTCGTTATTCAGCCGCGACATTAGCTCTCCTGTGCGCGTGTTGGTGAAGAAGCGCAGGGACATCTTCTGTAGATGCGCGAACAGGGAGTAGCGCAGGTCGCAAATGACGCCCTCGCCTATCTGTGAACCCAGGTAGCGCTGGAGCACACCCAGCAGACCCGAAACCAGGGGCACGGCTATCAGCCCAAGTCCGAGCCAGGTCAATAGGCCGAGGTCTCGTGCGGGGATCGCTGAGTCAATCAAACGGCGTACCAGCAAAGGGGAAATAATCGAAAGGAATGATATGCCGATAATCGTGAGCAGCATCACAACGATGCGCCCCTTGTATGGCCTGGCGTAAGTAGCCACCCGCCGCAGGAGGGCGCGGCTAACTTTGGGCTGGTCCTGGGCTGCATCGTACCGTATGTACGACCACCAGCCGGAGCCTGGAGTCATCATGTATTTACTTTCCTTACTGTATCAATGTTTTCTATGGAGGATTTATTGTCTATACAAGCACTATACAGACATATGAGTGTAGGCGTCAAGAGGACTTGTTCTTGCTCAGGGTTTATTCGTTCTTCAGGGAAAAATAAGTCTTAGGCTTGGGGGACTACCCCGTGCCTGCCCTCTCTCCTTGCCCCGATGTTTATGGTAAACCAACAGGGCCAGTACGGGGTAGTCCCCCAAGCCTACGGCTAGTACCCTTGCGAACACAGGAAGGTAATTACCATTATTAGCGTTTACGACTACGACTGCTGGTCACCTGTCTCAGCGGCTCGTCGAAGGGTCAAGAATGTCTCCTTCAACTCCTGCCGAACTGCACTCTCTGGTTCGCTAAGTACGAGCGCTTGGTACGCCTCCAAGAACTGAATACTCAAACGGTGAAACAAGTGCGGAAAGTAGCTGATCTTGTAGTGGGTAGTTGGTCCACAGCACCTCGGTACGAGGCATTTTTACTGAGTGTATCAGGCGTTCCGAGGCCTCTAAATGATGCCAATCGCTGTATAATTCGCGCATAAGCGGTGAGTGATAGCCGGACAGGGCAACCTTAGCCTTTACATTATGTAATACATCTGCAAGTTCCCTGTGTTGATCGTCAGTCATCTCGTAGGCATAGGCATTGCTGTCAGTGCGGCTGTCATGCGCATAAGGTGGATCGCAATAGAAGAGTGTATCCGGGTTATCGTATCTCTTGATAACCTCAATTGCTGGCGCGTGTTCAATTTGCACTCTAAGTAGGCGTTGAGCAATATAGGGTAGGTCCTCTACTGCACCCAGCCAACGGGATACAGCGCCTGCCATGCCCGCCCTGCTGGTGAGCAGGCAGTGCGCCCAGCGCCCGCTACTCGCTTTTTGGGCAAGCCCGGTTCGCACCTGCCGCGCTCGCACGTAGAACCGTCTCGCCCTCTCTAAATCTGATATGCCGTCGGTTGGCCCTGATATAGCAAGCTCAAATTCCTCCCTGGAGAATGGCGTCAGCCCAATCGCCTCTATCATCTTTTCCTTTTGGTCCCGTAATACTCGAAAAAAATTGGCGACCTCACCATCTATGTCATTGTAAGTTTCGAGCGGTGATGGCTGCCTATTTATGAGTATTGCCGCCGAGCCGCCAAAGGGTTCGCAGTAATGCTGCGTATTGGGAAGCAAAGGTAAAATCCAATCCAGATGGCTGTATTTGCCTCCATACCACCCGAATGCTATGTGCTTATCCATATGTTGCTATCCTTGTGCGAAAATCAACACCAATATATCACCAATCGGTAAGCACAGCACGGATTCACACATGCATCCGTAGTGACGTGTCCTACTTCAAATGCTGGTCAAACCAATCCAAAATACACCCCAACCGTTCCACCCTCAACGACGGCTTGCCCGTGCGCGATATATCGTGCCCGCCGGATGGGAAGCGCACCATCTTGACTTCGCGCTTCAAGACTTTCAGGGCTGTGAACATCTGGTCGCCTTGCTCGATATTGGTGCGCAGGTCGTCTTCGGCGTGGGTGATGAGCAGAGGGGTGTGCATCTGCTGCACATAGCTGATTGGCGAACGCTCCATGTAGAGCGCCATCCTCTCCTGGGGCATGCCCTCGAACTCCCAGTTCCACAGCATCCACGTAAAGTCGCCCGAACCCCATGCGCTGACGAGATTGGAGACCATGCGGCTCGCCACCGCCGCCTTGAAACGCTGCGTATGCCCGATTATCCAGGTGACCATATAACCGCCGTATGAGCCGCCCGCCACGCCAAGCCGCTTCTCGTCCACGTTGCCCTGGCTTATCGCGTAGTCCAGGCAGGCCATGAAGTCGTCGTAGTCTACCCCACCCCAATCGTTGAGGATAGCGTCCGAGAACGCCTGCCCATAGCCCTGGCTGCCACGCGGGTTGGTGTAGAGCACGATATCGCCGCGCGCCGCCATCAGCTGAAATTCGTGGAAGTAGACGTTTCCATACGACATGTGCGGCCCGCCGTGTATCTGCAAGATTAGCGGGTACTTCTCGCCTTCTCGGTAGCCCGAAGGCATAAGCAGCCAGCCCTGCACGCGCCCGCCGTCCGGCCTGTCTATCCAGAACTCCTTCGGCTCACTCAATTCAAGCCTACTTATAATATCCTGGTTCACGTTGGTAAGGCGGCGCTCGTTTTTGCCGTCAAAGTCCGCTTTGAAGATATCGTTTGCTAACGTAGGGGTGGTGGCGTTGAAGATGATGCCGTCTTCCGCCAGATCGAAGTTCAGCGCCTCTCGCTCGCCCCCTATCACTCGTTTGATTTCGCCACCGGCCACAGGCGCCGAATACACATGCGCGCACCCCTCGTCTGTCACCTGGAAGTAGATGATCGAGCCGTCCTTGCTGAACCTGGGGCGGTTCTCGCCCGAACCTGAGCGCAAATCGCCGGAAACCAGAGGCGCAACAGGGCGGTCTAGCCCCTCGGTGAGGATGCGTACCTTACCATCGAGCGAGATTGTCCAAAGCTGGGGGTTGGTGCCAAACGCAGCCTCGTTGATGCGGCGGTGCGCGAACACGGCGAACCCGTCCCCGGTGGGTAGCCAATCCATGCTGCCTATGGAACTGTCGTGGTTGCTTACTCTGCGGATTTCGCCGCCTTTTCCGTCGCTGTCTATAGGCATAACGAATATGTCTTGCACGTTGACGTAATCGGCGTCAGGCTCGCGATTCGCCAGGAAAGCTAGGCTCTTACCGTCCGGCGACCAGCGCGGAGATGCCGCGTCCCAATCGCCTTCCGTAAGCTGCTTCGACGTGCCACCCTTGCTGGGCACTATGAACAGGTGTGTCCTACGCAGCGTGAGGCCCGCGCCGTCAGCCTTAAAGTGAAGTTGGTCTAGCTGCCAGGCATGGTCGCCTTTGTCTTCGGGGTCTTTCTCGTCCTCGGCGTCTTCTTCCCACTCGCCTGCTGCGAATACAGGTGCAGCCAGAGCCTGCCCTGAGCGCAGAGAAGGGTCGGGCACAGCCTGCGTGCCAGGTTCGCGGTTCTCGGTGTCGCTTGATGGAGATGCCTCTTTCTTCCTATCCCCCTTCGACTTGGCCTCGGCAGCCAGCATCTCATCGCGCTCGTTATCTACAGTGGTAGCGAACACAATCCATTGCCCATCTGGCGACCACGTTAGGTTGCTTATTCCCCGCTTGGTGCGTGTCAGGCGGCGGGCTTCTCCACCGTCTACCCTGATGATCCATATCTGCGGCTTGCCCGACCGCGTGGAGATGAAGGCTATCTCATCGCCCAACGGTGACCAGCGTGGAAACATATCGCGCTTCTCGCTGCTAGTACCTTACCAACGAAATATTGATGACCGGATAGAGGTGGCGCAGCTTGATGCGGGCATCCTCGGTGGTGAAGTGCCAGTTGATGGTGACGTGGGCAGTGTTGCGGTCCCTCTCCCAGGCAGCTACTTCTGAGGTTAGCAT
>JBBQIC010000013.1:0-22720 GCA_038324555.1 Chloroflexia bacterium | reverse complement strand
CTATCGTCTATCGTCTATCGTCTATCGTCTATCGTCTATCGTCTATCGTCTATCGTCTATCGTCTATCGTCTATCGTCTATCGTCTATCGTCTATCGTCTATCGTCTATCGTCATATCAGCGACTTTGAATAGACCCTGGTATCCAGATACTTAGCTTGTGCGTGCCAGGCGCATGTGGTATAATTGCGCAAGTATTCACTCAAAAAGGTGGAGAGTAGTAAAGGGAATATTTTAGCTATCGCCTCCATGAGCAGAAATTTGTGTGAAGCAGGTCAGGCAGTTATATTGATGTAGGCCCAGAGAGCGGGCACGGAGAAGGGCACGCCACAGGACACAGGAGGTTACACGAGTTGGGATTGCAGACTGAACGCAAGCAAGAGATCATCGGCGAGTACAAGATACACGAGACGGACACAGGTTCCCCAGAAGTACAAATCGCTATACTTACCACGCGCATCAATGGGCTAAGGTCACATTTCACGGAGCATAAGCACGATCACCACTCGCGCCGTGGCCTGCTGAAGATGGTAGGCCGCCGTCGTAGGCTACTCCGGTATGTTGCCAATCAGGACATAAATCGCTATCGCGAGATAATTACGCGCCTGGGTCTCCGCGGCACCGTCAAGTAAAACACCAACACTGGTCTAGCTGATCGTATTAGCATCTATCCTGAGCAGATAGATGCTTGCGCGCATCGGCTTTTTGCTTATGGAGGAATGTTGTAGTTATTATCAGGTATTATCCAGGTAAGAGTAAAGGAGAAAATTCGTGAAGGAAGAAAAGACTTACAGCGCGACTATCGCGGGCCGTGAGATGACGATTCAGACAGGCAAGCTTGCAGAGCAGGCTGCGGGCGCTTGCACGGTGCGCTACGGTGAAACTATTATATTAGCCGCCGTCGTAGCTGCTAAAGAACCCCGCGAAGGTGTAGATTTCCTGCCCCTTACGGTAGATTACGAAGAGAAAATGTACGCAGCCGGTAAGATTCCAGGCGGCTTTATCAAACGCGAAGGGCGGCCCACCGAGACTGCTACCCTCACGGGCCGCCTCACCGACCGGCCTATGCGTCCCCTCCTCCCCAAGCAGTGGCGAGCCGAGATACAGATGACCATCACTACGCTGTCAAGCGACCAGGAGAACGAGCCGGAGATACTCTCTATCATCGGCGCATCCGCGGCTCTCTGCCTTTCGGACGTGCCTTTCGCTGGCCCCGTAGGAGCCGCCAAGGTTGGCTACATAAACGGCGAGTTTGTGCTCAACCCCACTGCCCAACAACTCATCGAATCGGAGCTTGAGTTGTCACTCTCCGGCACGGCAGATGCGGTGTCTATGGTGGAGGCAGGCGCTAAAGAACTTCCCGAAGAAATTATATTGGAAGCCATACGCTTCGGCTTCGAGGAAGGCGTCAAACCCGCGGTCGAGCTACAGAAGCGCATGATTGACGAGCTTCAGCCGAAGAAGCGCGATTGGTCCCCACCGGTCGCAGACACCACTCTCCAGGATCAGATGACCCAGTTCATGGGCAATCGCCTGCAAGAGGAGACGAGCAACCCCAACAAGACGGTCCGCGAAGACCAGACCGACGCGCTCAAAGCGGAAGTAATCGCCCACTTCGTGGAGCAGGCTCCCGAAGAAGAGAAGGCCAAGGCCAAGTCGGCAGCCGAGAAGGCGTTTGAAAATCTGTTCAAAGAGGAAGTGCGTAAGGCCATCCTGGAGCGCGGCGAGCGACCAGACGGGCGTGGGCCAGCAGACATCCGACCCATAAGCTGTGAAGTGGGCGTTCTCCCCCGCCCTCACGGTTCCGGCTTGTTCACCAGGGGCCAGACCCAGGTGCTTTCCGTGACTACCCTGGGCACGGGCGACGACGAGCAAATGCTTGACGGCCTGGGCATCGAAGAGAGCAAGCGTTATATCCACCATTACAACTTCCCCTCCTTCTCGACGGGCGAGACCCGACGCGGGCGCGGGCCTTCCCGCCGCGACATCGGGCACGGCGCGCTTGCCGAGCGGTCCCTTATGCCCGTATTGCCAAGCGAAGCCGACTTCCCCTACGTTATCCGCGTGGTCAGCGAGGTATTGTCCTCCAACGGCTCGTCCTCTATGGGTTCGGTGTGCGGCAGCAGCCTCTCACTCATGGACGCGGGCGTGCCCCTCAAGGCTCCTGTGGCCGGTATAGCGATGGGTCTCGTCGAGAGCAAGGACGGCACCCAGCACAAAGTATTGACCGACATCCAGGGCATCGAAGACGCGCTCGGCGACATGGACTTCAAAGTCGCGGGCACAGCCAAGGGCGTCACTGGCCTACAGTTGGACCTCAAGACCCAGGGTCTGGCATTCGAGATTATGCACGAGGCCATAACCCAGGCCCGCGAAGCCCGCATGTACATACTGGAGAAGATGAACGAGGTTATATCCGAGCCGCGCGAGGTCCTATCACAGTATGCGCCGCGTATCCTGCGCATCAAGATCAACCCTGAGAAGATCGGCGCGCTGATAGGCCCAGGCGGCAAGAACATTCGCGGCATCACCGAACAGACCGGGACGAAGATAGACGTTGAGGACGACGGCACAGTGCTCGTGGCCTCCACCGACGGCGAAAGCGCACAGAAGGCCATCAAAATGATAGAGGGCCTGACGAAAGAAGCCGAAGTCGGCGAGATATACCTGGGCAAGGTAGTGCGTATCCTGCCCTACGGCTGCTTCGTCGAGGTGCTGCCCGGCAAGGACGGCCTGGTGCATATCTCCGAGCTTGCGGACTATCGCGTCGAGCGCGTCGAGGACGTAGTGAGCATCGGCGATGAGATCAACGTCATGGTGATAGACATAGACCGACAAGGCAAGATCAGCCTGTCGCGCAAGTCGGTGCTGACAGGCGAGATGCCAGTACGAGGCGAGCGTGACCGTGATCGGGGTGAGCGCGGCGGTGGCTACGGCGACCGTGGCAACGACCGGGATCGTGGACCGGGCGGCGGCTACGGCGGTGGCGGCGGCGGACGTGGTCCAGGCGGACCCGGCGGCGGCTACGGTGGCGGCAATCGTGGACCTGGTGGACCCGGCGGCGGCTATGGTGGCGGCAATCGCGGACCCGGCTACGGCGGTGGCGGTGGCGGCGGCTATGGTAATCGTGGACCAAGCGGACCCGGCGGCGGTTATGACCGAGGCCCCGGCGGGCGCGATGGCGGCAACCGAGGCAATCGCTGGTAAAATCTTGCGAGCAAATAAGAAAAATCGGCCCTATGTGGCCGATTTTTCATTTGCTCTTGACAAACTAAAGAATCGGTGGTATTATTTAGCCAGCTAAGTATTTGGAGATTTTAGTGATACAGATAGAAGGTAACGTAGGCTTTCTGCTTGTACAGTGCTGTAGGGCGCATCGCAACCGCGCTGAAGCCGCATTGAGTGAGCTTGGGCTGCACGTTGGGCAGGAGATGTTCTTGCTCCGTCTTTGCCAGGAAGACGGGCAGACACAATCCCAATTGGCAGGCTGTATGTGCGTCGAGCCGCCAACCCTCAGCAAAATGGTACAACGCATGGAAACAGCCGGATTCGCGGAGCGACGCCAGGACCCCGAAGACGCCCGCGTTTCCCGCGTTTATCTCACCGAGCGTGGCAGAGCACTGGAACAACCTGTGCTTGCCATATGGCGGGACCTGGAGAAATGTACCCTGGGTGGGCTTACCGAAACCGAGCAGATGCTCTTGCGCCGCCTTCTATTGCAGATACAAACTAACATCTCCTGATTGGCTACCGTCGTCCCTCACTGCGCGTGGGCGCATGAGGTTTTATTTTGGGCATATACTTTGCCGACTAATAAACTTGGAGGTATAAAATAATGGCATCCACAACAATCACATCTCAGCAGCAGAAAGACATATTGACTGGCCGACTATGGTCAGCAGGGCTGGTGACGACCATAACCACCAGTATAGCTAACCTCATTATATATCTACTGGGCGTGGCTTTCTTGGGCGTTCCCGGCGACTCGCAGGTGCTACAGCCAGCGTCCATCATTATTACCAGTGTAGTTACCGGATTAGGCGCAACGGGCGTTCTCTGGGCAATAAGCAAGTTCTCACGCCACACGACCTGGCTGTTTCGCGTAGTCGCGGTCGTTTTCTTGTTACTGTCATTTGGCGGTCCTATCTCTGCCGCATCGGGCGGAATGCCAGGCGTGATGGTCAACACCCAGACAGCCCTCACTATGGCCGCTATGCACGTAGTTACCGCAGTTCTCGCAGTCGGTATCCTCACAGGGTGGTCGCGCCGGAAATAGTAACTCACCTTACGCAGGTTCTGGAAGGAGAGGGATCAACTCAGCCTTGTCATTCTGAGCCGCAGCGAAGAATCACTACGAGGTCGTAAGTGTTAGGGATAGGCATAACGGTTGCGGTACTGATACTGATCCCCAGACAGGTTGATAAGGTAAGTGATTCTTCGCTGCGGCTCAGAATGACAAGGGTTAGTGGGTTTGTTGCCCCCATAGTTTTGCTTTCGACTTTGCCACAACTCTCCTACCCAATTGCGTAAGGTAAGGTAAGGTAGTAAGTTATATTAACTTAGGAGAAAGGAGTGGATTGAGAACATGTTTACAGAAGAAGAAATCTCATATATCAAATCATAGCCCCTGGCGAGGATCGCCACTATCTCAAAATCCGGCCAGCCAGACGTAGCGCCTGTGGGCTACGAGTTCGATGGCGAATACTTCTATATTGGCGGGCGCGCCAACCCCAAGACGCGCAAGTACCTCAACGTGCTGGCAGGCAACAATAGGGTGGCGCTCGCAATAGACGACCTTGTGACGACGGATCCGTGGAGGCCGCGGGGCATCAAGATTCACGGTACAGCCGAGATCGTAGAACATACAGGCAGGCTAGGCAAATCCATGTATTTGCGGATAACGCCTGTCAAGAGTTGGAGTTGGGGACTTGGGCAATCCGTTTAGGAAGGCGGCAAATCCGTGAAACGTAAAACGTACTCTAATTCTGGGTAATAAAGCCCAAAAGGGCGAGCAAAGGAGGCGTGATGAAGGCTAAAGTGTATGCCAACATACGAGTAGACACACGTGACACAAAGCCTGTGAGGGATCGAGATGCAGGGTGTTCCAAGTTGAATACCTCACTCAATACCGAGAAGGCTGTTTCTATGCGCCGCCTTGCCTTACTCACCAACCTCCTAAACTCTGTGGGCCAGGGTGTAGAACTGTCTTTGCGTGGATCGCACATAGTTGCACTCCCCGCCCGTGCTTGTGGCGCATACTGGCTAACCAACTTGGATTGTTGAATGCGCAGTCTCCCAACAGACACAGGTCATATAAAGCACCTCTCGATAAGCTTTCCTCTTCTTCATACATCCCTCCAAGTCCCCTACTGTCGTGCATAGAGGCAGGTGCTAACAACCATCTGTCTACTACCTGGTCGAGCGATATATCCATGTGCAAGCGAAACCCAAACACTTTGGTCTTCTTGGAAGCGCTCACTCCAAAGTATAAATCTCTAGGCTCCCACGTCTCCTCTATGGTGCGGCTCTCTTTAGCTCTGGTGTACGTACACTCAGGAATGGGTGCGCTGTCTATGAGCCGATGGGGCATATATTCGCCATTCTCATCCTCCTGGGGTCCCCATTGCTTTACCAGCACTCGACGTACCTGCTCTGTGATCATGTTCAAGGCACGCCTACGGGTGTTGAAGCGACCACACGAAGGCAGCTTAGGGAACATATCGGAGTGGTATTGGCGTATGAAACTGAGGGTTTTGTCTTCTCTACCTGCAAAGAAGGTGTCGGCAATGAGCGCCACAGTAATTACCTCGCTGTCACTAAAGATTGGTGGGGTTCCACGCTTTCTCCACTCTCCAAAGTGTGCTTGTAATGCTTGGTGTGCATCATCTGTCAGTACGAACCAAAATGTGTAGATGTCAACCCATCGGTATTGTGTGATAAAATCTGTTAGGCCTTCCATGCTGCTTGCTCCTTTTAGTGTTGTTACCTAGTGTTGTTACCTACAGGATAAGCAGCTTGGCCTTTTCTTTCAATTAAAACCCAGAATTAGAGTTCGTGATACGTGAAGCGTGAAACGTTTCACGCAATGTTTGCCCCGTAGCCGTTCCTCTGTTATACTCTGCCTCAAAGATTGTCCGTAGCAGTCCAGACAATCAGCTTGTTTTGAGGAGGGGCCTAAATGACGATAACTATTGATCAACAGGAGTGGCGGAAGGTACTTGCAGAGGTCGTGGGCACGTTTTTCTTCTTTTTCATCGGTATAGGAGGCGGATTAGTAGTCGGGAACCAGGCAGGAGCACTTGGCATACTCTACGCCGCGTTGGCGCACGGAGTGGCACTGGCGATAGCGATTTCAGCATTGGGACACATATCGGGCGCGCACTTTAATCCCGCTGTAACAATCGCGCTGATGATAGCTCGCAAGATCAACCCTGTACTGGCCTTGCTCTACATAATCGGCCAACTCTTAGGCGGCGTGCTGTCCTGTCTTGCCCTCATTACTATTGTGCCCGAAGGCGTATGGAAACCCGCCTCCTTGGGCACTCCTGCTATCGGAGTATGGAAACCTGCTGACAAGGTTCTTCCCATTATGGACCCTACACAGGCTATACTCCTGGAAGCCATACTCACCTTTTTCCTGGTGATGGCCGTCTTCGGCACAGCGGTTGACCCTCGCGCCAACAAGGTCGCGGGCTTCGCCATCGGCCTGACAGTGTTCGTTGATATACTGGCAGGCGGCCCCCTGAGTGGAGGCGTGATGAACCCCGCGAGGGCAATTACCCCGGCGCTTGTCTCCGGCAACTGGACGAACTGGTATGTATGGTGGATAGGCCCAATAGCAGGGGCCATAGTAGCCTCCATCATCTATACATACATATTCCTGCCGCGTGGCGACGAGCCGGTAGTCGTAACGCCTACCATAACCGACGAGCCGCTAGAGCCACCGATGAGCGAACCTGGCATGATTAAGTAGGGTGAGGGAATAGGGTGAGGGAGTAGTCCTTATTCCTATTCCCTCACCCTATTCCCTCACCCTTCTTTCTGCTAGAAAGAAGGCAATTTTGGTGTACTATCGCCCTGTAACACTTGAAGATTACGAGCAAATAAGAGATCTGTTTGCGTTGATCGGCTGGGATCATCGCATAGCCGACGAATCGCGCCTGCGCCGCATGATAGCCAATGCCGACCGTACCGTCGGCGCGTGGGACGGCGAACAACTCGTAGGCTTCGCCCGTGCCCTTTGCGATGAGGCGTTCAACGGCTATATAGGCACCGTCTGCGTCCACCCCAACTATCGCAGGCAGGGCATCGGCACAGCCCTCGTGACGGAGATCACCGAGGACAGCCCTGACATAACATGGGTGTTGCGTGCGGGGGGTGACAGCCCTGCTTTTTGGGAGAAACAGGGCTTCGCTAAGTCCCAGATCGCTGTTGAGCGAGTGAGGCGGAGATAAATACTGCTTACTGCTTACTGCTTCAGAAATAAGCAGTAAGCAGTAAGACACAACTATGCCCAAGCGACTCATTTTCCCCTCTATTGCCGCTATTATCCTATCTTTCCTGGTTGGCGCGTTCAAGCCTCAGAGTGGGCAGGGAACGGCGCTCGTTCAGCAGACAAGTTGCAAGAATTTCCCGGAGACCGGACAGCGCGTTTGTGGGAAGTTCCTTACCTATTGGATGGCGCACGGCGGCCTCGCTCAACAGGGCTATCCCTTGACGAACGAGTTCACAGAACCGTCTGAGATCGACGGCAAAACTTACACAGTGCAGTATTTCGAGCGCGCTGTGTTTGAGTTGCACCCTGAGAATCATCCACCGAACGATGTGCTGCTCACGCTATTGGGCGACATCTTCTACAGGCAGAGATACCCCAACGGCGCGCCTGAATTGCCCGCGCCCCTGAACCCGGTGGCTGGCCTCACATTCCCGCAGACGGGCAAGTGGATAAGAGGCGTATTCCTCGACTATTGGAAGGCTCACGGCGGCGTGCCCCAACAAGGCTACCCTATATCCAACCCGTTCAACGAAAAAAGCGCAGTAGACGGCAAAACTTATACGGTGCAGTATTTCGAGCGTGCAGTGTTCGAGTTGCACACCGAGAACCAGCCACCTTATGACTTGCTGCTCTCTCAACTGGGTACACTGCAACTCAAGCGCAAATATTCCGGCGGCGTGCCAGGCGCGGCAACTCCAACCCCCAGTACGGATGCCTGGACGACGTTGGCGCAACGCCCGCTAAAGATAACTACCCTCGCGCCCGGCAGCCCTTGCCCAACGTCTGGCGGCAAGATGGTAGCGCCCGACTTTGGGCTTGCGTTGGGTGACGGTCCAGTCTATCCCACAGGTTTCTCTTCCGATGCAGTTTACTACTATGGAAGCGCACTCCAAGAGGGCGGTTGGTACTTGTTGAAGGTGCTATGGATCGCCAGCCCCAACTATCGTGGCCCGGCGCTCGTGAGAGGCAAGCAAATAGACGGTCCCAATGAGCTACGCTTCAAGGAAGGGGCCGACCCACCCAAAGAGCTTCGTCTGGATACAAGCGACACTAACAACCGTACTGACCAGGGCTGGAGCAATTGGCCCACCTACACACGCCTGCGCGCACCCGGCTGCTACGCTTACCAGGTTGACGGCGTTAGCTTCAGTCAGGTGATCATTTTCCGCGCCTCCAACGCATTTCCGCCCCCTCCAAAACGCTGAAATCCCTCGTACCTCAACATCCCTCGTACCTCCACTTGACTGCTCTGGGGCCAGGGTGGTATACTTAATTCGCGTAAGTTATCCCATCTTGGAGAAATAATGCTCGAACGGAGTAGAGTGCACATGGGCCTGTAGCTCAGTTGGGAGAGCGCTACATTCGCATTGTAGAGGTCAGCGGTTCGAGCCCGCTCAGGTCCACCCCATTTTAGGCATGAAAAAAGCTCAGAAGTGCTGATTTCTGAGCTTTTTGTTCGCACCAAATCGCCAAATGTAGCCAAAGATGTAGCCAAACGCGCCTGAGCCACTCATAACCCGCCCAGCAATTGGTCCATCCTGTCAGCCGCCTCTTGGCGCGCCGGTTCGTACAGATGAGCATAAATATCGAGGGTTACACCTATACGACTGTGACCCAGAATCTCGCTTATCACCTTTGGCTGTATACCTTGCGCCAGCATGAGCGACGCGGCCGTATGACGTAGGTCGTGTATTCTTATATGCGGCAACCCTGCCTTGTCTAACATCCGTTGTAGGTGTCTTTTGAGGTTGTTAGGCTCGTAGGGTGTACCTATGCCAGTAGGAAACACAAGTTCATGCTCTTGCCAACGATCCCCTGCTAGGCGCTTCTCCCACCTTTGTAAGTCCTTGTGCCCTCGTAGCGCGGCAATGCAAATCTGGGGTAGGTTGATAGATCGGCGGCTAGTGCGGGTCTTAGGCTCGGTAAGTTGCAGCTTGCCGCCCACACGTTGTAGAGTACGTCTAACATGTAGTAGCCCTTTATCGAAGTCCACGTCTTCCCACTTCAAACCGAGCGCCTCCCCGCGCCGCAAGCCAAGAGGCACGGCAACCGTGTATAGAGCTTCAAACCTGTCGCCCTTGACGGCAACCAATAGTTGAAGGGCCTGTTCCGGCGTGAGGCAATTCATCTGTGGGCGTTCCCAGCGTGGCTTATCCACCAAGGCGGCTACGTTACGGGGTACGAGGTTCCACTTGACGGCTTGACCGAGCGCGTGGCGCAATATGCCGTGAATGTCTGATATGGTGTGCGGTGATAGCCCCGATTCCAGCTTGTACTTAATAAAAGCCTGTATGTGCTGTGGGGTGAGTTGCTGTAGAGGCACATGCCCAAACGATGGTATGAGATGCACACGCACATGCGACTCTTGTGTTTCGTAGGTGGAAGCCCGCAAGGAAGGCCGCGCCACATCTTCTAACCAGCGTGTGAGAAATTGCCCTGTCGTTTGGCGCGCTGTAGTAATGAGCACTCCCAACTGCTGGTCTCGGAGCGCGGCCTTCATCTTTTCAGCAACCTCTTTGCGTGTTTTGCCATAAATAGGCTTACGCTTACGCTTACCGTCTGGTCCATAGCCCAAATTGATACTACCTACCCATAGGCTATCAGATGCGCGTTGGTAAATGCTGCCTTCGTTGTGACCCCTCCTAGTTGCCATTTTGTGCCCCCTTCTTCTTACCTGCCATGTAAGCCTTCTGAGCGCAATTGTGGCTGCAATACCGCTTCTTGCGCGTGCCTGTAAATGGCTTGCCGCATATCTCACAAGTACCTTCCACAATACGACGCCGCGCCGCTAAACGCCGCGCTAGTTCGCTCACTTCGTTGGTATCTCTGTCTGTCATATCTTCCCCTGGACTGCTATGGTACTAGCTTGTCATGTTGAAGTAGCCAGCGCGTCGCCTCAATCTCGTCCGGCAAGCCTTCTGCCTGAAATAGCCGAATCACTTCGTCCGTGTCGGCTGGATCGCCGTAGGAGTTCATGTAGGCACGCGTATAACCCCATCTATCGCTCTTATGCGGACGCTTGCCATACTTCGTATGTTCTGCTACGTAGTCGGCATAGCCCACGAGGTCACACAACTGACTAAGCTGCATGATAGTGGCCTTCACTCTCTCGATATTCATTCTGTATAGTCGCCTCCTTCCAGCTTCTGTGCTTTGCACGGTGGTGATTATGGCAGAGGGTTTGAAGATTGTCCAGGTTGTGGTCACCGCCCAGGTATAACGGTGTCATGTGATGACATTCGAGATTGTTGCTTGCCTGGCAACTTGGCTCAGTGCAAGTGTAGTGGTCCCGAAACAGGGCCTTTGCACGCGCTTTGCGGTAATCGCCTCCCCGGACGGCTTTTCGGCACGCATCGCTACAAAAGGCATGTACTTTGTTGACGGCCCTGAAGTCCTGACCACAGTAGCGACACTTGCGAATTTGCCCCATCTTGCTGCCTCCACATGCTTTCGTATATATTGATTATAGCGTAATAATCAATAATTGTCAATAGCTTGAGACCATTTTGTAAGAATTGCGGCATGCTCAGTTCCGATTGTTATTGGTTAGTGTCTGGGCGGTTGAGCGCAACTGAAACAACTGTTGGAGACGAGTCGTGGCTCAGTATTCAGTATATAAAGCTTTGTTCTAATCTATTGACAAGTACATCTGGCTATACTATACTGAACTAGTTAGTGTTCGGAACGGATGTTCGACAAAATGCTATGGATGAACAAGTTTTGCAAGAGTAGAGCGTGCCATTGTACGCCTAGATGAGAGCAAAACAATGGCTAAAGATACAATCACACTTACTTTAGATGGTGATGTTCCTCTACCGCTCTACGCTAAAGTGGTCGAGCATTTCAATGCGCTCGTAGAAAGTCTTTCTGAAGAGGTTGTTGGTGCGGACAAGATTGAATGGGAGGTCTTTCGCTTACAAGCGGGCAGCGCCACCACTGCAATCAGGGGGCTTTATGAAGAGGAAGATGAAGTCGAGAAAGTTGTTGAAGCATATACCACTGTTGGTAAGTCCTTAGAAGCTCATCGCCCAATCCCCTATTCTGAGACGGTTAGCAGACATGCACAGGCACTCGTGTCTGTATTGAACGGCCATATCAAGGCTATTAAGTTTGAAACGGATGATTATGTAGCCGAAGTTACCGAGCCGACCAGCCAAGAGGAGCAGGCGAAGTATTACTTCTTAGGTGTGGTAACTGGTGTAGTAAATGCACTTTGGAGCAGCCCACTCAAGATTGCCATAGGTGACGCCTTATTCAATAGAGTAGTATACTGCTATCTCAATGCAGACCAACAGGAACAGGCTCGCCAGGTTTGGGGTAAGCGCGTATCCATAACTGGATTGATCTTTCGAGACCCTGATACGGGCCGCCCCGTTGACGTTCGTCAGGTAAAGAGCATTGTACCCGTTGAAGATGTACCCCCCAGAAGTTACAAACTAGCGAAAGGTATGCTAGAGTGGCATGAAGGGGACGAACCGTCCGAAGCCACTATCAGGCGGATGCGCGATGCCAGCTAAGAAAAGTCGCTATTGCTATTGGGATAGTTGTGTTTTCTTGGCCTATACGAAAGGTGAGCCAGGACGTGTTGATGTTATAGATGCTCTTTGGGATGATTTTGCCGAAAATAAAGACGACAGAATAGTTACCTCTATAGTCAGCGTCACTGAGGTCGCCCACGTGGGCCTGGAAAAGGACCGCCGTATCCTGGAGCTGGACGGTGCGCTGAAACTCGATGCCATGTGGCGTCACACTTCGGTATTAATGGCAGAAACTAACGAGAAGGTTGTCTATATGGCTCGTGACCTCATGCGCGATGCGACTTCTCGCCAGTGGAGCCTCACACCACTTGATGCTATCCAGCTTGCCACTTGCAAGTGGATACATGACCATGTACACGCAATTGACGAGTTTCAAACATATGACCGAGAACTAGAAAAATATTCTGCTCTGATCGGTATCCCTGTAACTGAACCGAGGATCACTAAGCCTACACAAACACAACTCGACCTAAGACAGGACACGAAGCAAACTTCTTAAACCATTTTCGATCTACTTGTGCCTATTTGCAGACGCTGTATAATGTAAGCCCTTGATGGGCACAACTAAGAGTAAATCGTGTTCTCATAAGTGTACCGCCTCCAACTCTCGCCCTTGATTGAATTGCTCAAGGAGCAAAGTCAAGATGTACCACTCTAGATATGACCCAGTAGTTTCCAGGTTGGTAGATATTCTTGGTAGACCGGCTCATTTAGGTGGAGATAATTCGGCAGAAATACAGGGAAATACGAGCGATTCGGTACAAATACGGTATAGATACGGTATAAATACGGTACATCTAGCAGGAATATCTAACAGTTTCCTTTTGGACATGAGTTGTATGAAAGTGTTTGATATGAGTTTTAAACTGTTCGATTCTTACCAGATGTAGAGTATTACCTTCTCGGTAGATAGCGCCTCCCACGCGCTTCCCCTACAGGGTCGAGCCATCCAAGTGTTACTAGTCGCCCTGCAATACGTCTCGCAGCACTCTGAGAAACACTCAAAATCTCACGCAAATCTCTATTACTGATGTAGCCTTGCTTTCTAAGAAGCGGCTCCAACGCGACATATTCTCCCGGTTTTTCTGCCACAGTCGCAGAAGGAACGAGTGCCAACTCGTATACGCGTCCGCGCTTCTGGGGCAACTTGACGAGGTTTTTGCGAATAAGGTCCTTTATGTCTTTGGACGCTGCATACATATCAACATGTACCAGCCTTTGATATGTCTGGCTCGTAAAAGTGTTCTCATGCTCTCTGGCGTAGGCGAGTATTCGCTTTTGGTTGCCACTCAACCCCAGCGGGTCAAACTGCGCCAGCCAGCGCATGGTTTCGAGACCATAAATAGGTGTGTTCTTTAGAGTCAGGTTGAATATAGTATCAGCTTCCATCCTGAGTTCAGGTGGATACAAGCCTTCATGCTCCATAACTTCAAACATTCGCGGCACGCCTTCGCCTTGTTCACGCATATAACCAGCGTCGGTCAGCACTCGCACGATACGAGGGTTGCGTGATGCGTGAATACGCTCACGCCTTTGCAAGCGTTCTATTGTCACAGGTTCGACTAACTCGCCGGGGCTGCGTATCTCCAAGCGGTCATCGAACATCCAAATCTCAATGCTTACCCCTTCATAGTGATAATCTCGATGCGCTACAGCATTGACGATTGCTTCTTGCCACGCGAACGGAGGATATTCTAACCGCTCCTCGAAGAACAGGTCAACTAACTGCTGGCGCTCACGAACATGCGGCTGAACAGTCCGATAAGCTTCCTCAATCAAGCGGACTAACGGCGCATCCAGGCGTTCTCGCTTCACAATGTTCAATGCCGCTCCAAGTAGCCGCTCAGTGCCCTCGTATCGCACGAAATCAACCCCGCAGCGCGGATGCCAGCGAGAAGGGTCTTTGCCAAACAGGAGCAGGGCGACCAGTGTGAGAACAAGCCTGATGTCACGCCTTTCGGCCAAGCGATAATGGAGCAACACTTCCTCCGGTGTTCCCGGCAAACTGACCCGTTTGGCGAGTTCGGCAACAAGGTTCAAATCAATATCGTTGAGCGACGCTTCTGGGATGGGCCGCATTTCAGTAGCCCGCCGTCTTCTGCCCTCTTTTATAGCCTCAATATCCGAGGCGGGAAAAGGCAGGTTCCGGTCGCCAACGCGCAATAAATAGCGCCCATCGGCCAATTGATGGACATCGGCGCTCCAATCCACGTCAAAGAGCACGATGTTCTTGCCTGAGCGGTTCTCAGTTCGTGTGGTGGCCCGAAGGGGCGGGTTTACGTGGGTGGACGGGGCATTTAGGATGACCTGCATACGATCATCCGGGTAATCGACACCAGTTTCTATGCCATCGTTCTCGATGCCAAGAGCCAGGGTCCCACCATCGGCGTTAGCCATCGCGGATAGCGTTTCGGCTACGTCATAGGCTACATCACGCACGTTGCGCCGCTTGGGAACGCCGGTTGCCCGGTCATAGCAACTCTTGCGCTCGAAGAACTGGCCTTCCTTTTGGCCCGCAAGCCAGTCAAGACTCATTGCTTCCATACTCTACATATTGTATCCTAATCAACTATTACTAGCCAACTATCAGCACGAAATATGATAACCCGGCTCAACTTGTCTCTCACTCTTCGTCCCTTTCCCCTTCCTCGCTTTTCCTGTCCCGGCCCATGCGGTACTTGATGTCGTAGTTGATGATGAAGTCGAGCTCTTCGTCCGTTAAGCCGTAGTATCGCGCCAGAACTGTATCAATCTCATCCATTATGTGCTTTGACATAGCTGGATAGAACTCTTGGAGCATAACGCCGTCTTTCCGCACCCTGGTTTTCGAGTGATTTCGGTAGTCGTCCATCAGCGTGGCAAAAGTAGCATTGAGTGACATGCCATATTCCTCACTTAAGCTTTGAACGTCACATGGTAGCATCTCTATATCTCGGAGTGCGACGTTTCTGCCATTTCCATAGACAATAAACCACAGATAGAACAAACTACTATTGATGATAGACCCTACAGGCTTTACGTATTTCGGTTCACGTAAGTAGAAGTCTTTGAAATGATGTACAGAGCGATTGCTGTTAGCCGACTGGAAGATTGGCATAAAGTCCATTGAACGTATCCAGTATAGCGGGGAGCGATGGTAATGAATAACGTATGACGAATTGTGCATATCGACATCGGCTACGGTCCTGCGAACCTTTCGCACCTTTTCTATTAGGCGTTTCAGCGAGTGGTCCCCAATCTTGGGAATACTCCCTGGGATAATGGCATCTGTGACATCACCATAGGTCACCAAATCAAATAGGACTGACCTGCATTCTGTGTACCAGCGAATAAGGTTGGTCGAATATGCTAGCAAGCTACTCATGCTGGAGTCACCACGCTTCTGAGTGAGGATAATACTGGCTCGTATGTGTTCCAGCCCATCAAAGAGTTTAGCAGGTCTATCATCGTAATTGGTGACCCATAGGTTACGGCTCATCTTCATCAACTCGCTCTGCAACAGTGCCATGCGATCTGTGCAGATAGATGATAGTTGCACTATCATCCCAAAACGCGCATTGCTTCGGGCAATGGCGAACGACCTCTCGATAATGGGCGCGTATAGGTTCCCGCACTCTACTGTCCGGTAGTTCAAAATTGTGTATTCCTCACGCACCTTGATATATTCGATATAAGGTGGATTGCCAATAATCACGTCAAACCCGCCCCTATCCATAATCCCATAGAACTCCACGAACCAGTGAAAGGGCTGGTGAGAAGCGCGCCACTGCTGGAAGCGGTCTTCATATGATACTTTGTCGGGGATGCTGTTGGGGTCTATGCCGTACTCCTGCGCTAGGTAGCGGTCCAATTCGTCGTTCAGCTTCTTGAGACTGCTGCGCAGGGCGGCCTTGTCCTGTGGAGTGACTTCACCACCCAGTTCGGTCTGCTGATGGCGGAACATAGTGAACTGACGAGCAGCTATCTCAACGCGCTCGCGTATGCGATCCTTCACGCCGTCGAAGTCAAACTTGCGGTCAATGGCAACCTCAGCCTCTTTGAGCGTAGCAAAGCCAACAAGGGTGTTGCCCGCCCGAATGTTGAAGTCAATGTCGGGCAGAGGCTCGATTTGCTCGGCAGTCTCCACCTGGGCCACCAGCTTGAGGAAGAGGCGCAGCTTGCAGATTTCGACCGCCTCTTCCATGATGTCTACGCCGTATAGGTTGTTCAGGATGATGGACTTTAGGATAAAGTAGTCGCGGTTGTGGTGGGCGGCTACGTGGGCCAGGGTATCGCGGAAGTCTGAGAACTGCTTGGGGTGGTGGGGCAAGGGAGAGCGGTCCAGGTCGTCCACAAACGCCTGCATACGGTTGAGGCAGGCTTCGTAGAGCGGCTTGAGGATGTTGAGGGCGGCGAATAAGAAAGCCCCTGAGCCGCACGTAGGGTCGAGCACCGTGACGGATTGGATGGCTCCCCAGAAAGCGCGCAGCAGTTCTGGCCCCTCGCAGTTCTGGATAACGTCCTGGGCGAACTGGCGAATGTCCAGGTTGAGAGTGATAAGGTCCTTTATGTCGCGGACTTCGCCGTTGACGAGTTTGAGCCACACGTCCTCATAACGCTTGCGGCGGGCGACCACTTCGCGCCAGATTTCGGTGGGTAGGGCGTAGTCTTCAGGAGCGGGCCGGTTCCAGCCGGTGCGCTTTGACACGTCAGCTATGCCCGCCGCGATTTCGGGCGGTAGGGGCTTTTCGATGCCCTTTTTGACTGGCTTGTAGATGTAACGGTCAGGTTCCATCTTGAGGTAGTCCCAGATGGATGGGTCGCCCTCAAAAGCGATGCGGCAGTGTGGGTGGGCAGCGTCGAATAGGTATGGAATGACGGTGTTCTGGGAGATATACCCTGTTATGTCCTCTTTGGTGTAGTACGCTCCCATCTGCTTCTGGTTGATGTACTTCTCGAAGATGTAGCCGAGCACGTCGGGATTGATCTCTCTGTCGTTGCTCAGTTCGCGGTCATCAAGATACCATTGGTAATCGTCGAAGAAGTCGAAGATTTTCTCAAAGGCGTCATCGGGGATGTGAATATTAGGGTTGTTCTGTTCAAGTTGGTGCAACTCGAAGAGACCGCCGTTGAGGTAGGGCACTTTGCCCAAGAGGGCTTCCAGTTCAGGCGTGTGATGGTGAGAGCCGAGACCCTGATGGAACAGCTTCAAGAGGAAGTGACGGTAGAACGAAAAGAAACTGTCGCCCGCATGTTGGGCTTTGAGTCTTTCGAGGCGATTTGGAAGGTAATCAGGGTCGTCGTCGAGGAAGCCCTTGCGCTGGATGAAGTAGACGAACATCAGGCGGTTGAGCATCAGGGAGGCGTACCATTCACGGTCGGCCTGCAATTCGACGCCTTCGATGAATTTGAGGAAAATGCCGTGTTCAATCTTGAAGCGGTCGTAGAAGCGGCGGGTAACGCGCTCTTTGTCGAAGGCTGTGCGCGTGCGCGTTATCACCTCGGATAGCGTGAGGTCTTCTTCATCGGATAGGGGGATGACTATACTATCCAGCTTTTGGATGAGGAGGTCGCCCCGCTGATTCACGTTGTATGGGTGATCGCGGTAGGTGGCAGGCTTGCCCGGCTCACGGGCCACCCACTGCCACGTCTGGTTGGAGCGTGCGGCGTCTGTGAAGATAATAAGGTGTTCGTGTGCTATCTTTCGGGCTTCCCGGTCAATTTTCTGGCGTGTTGGATAATCGGGAATTGTGCCGTTCGCGCCCGGTGAGCACTCGAAGACCTGGACGCCGCGCTTGTGGGCTACGGGCGTGAGGGCGTAAGTCTGTTCCTTGATTTGGACAGTCTGGGGGCGCATGTCGGGGTTGTCCCAACCGAGTTCTTGAGTAAACAATTTCGTGAATTGGAACGACCTCAAATATGGTTGGATGGCATTGGTATCCAACGGCATTTTAGCTATCCTTCCTGAGACCCATCGAGCAGATAATGAGCGGCTCTTGTTCTTGCTCCTGTGCTTCCCCGCCGATCATGCACAGGCGGTCTTCCTTTCGCAAATCAAGCACCTTCTTGACCAAGCCCTCGTCGTCAATGCCGATCCGAAGCTGGCGATTGAGAGTATCGGCGGCGGTTTGGAGGAGCGGGTAATTAAGGATTTCCACCTGGGTTTTGTGCAAGTCGCTAGTGTCGAAAAGAGTACCTTTGTTAGTTTCGATGTAATACTTGAGTCGCTCGTAGGTACGAAAGCGCGCGCCAGAGGGCCGCCCAAGCGAGCCGCCCGTAGTCTTCTCGTCCTGGGCAATCAGCTTGACACCCTGTTCAACGAGAGCATGGTGGTCCTCAAGGCGCGGCAAGGCAGGGGTGTCGGGTTTACATTCGGCAGCCTTGAGGATGGCGAGTTGCGACTCGGTGACGATCTGGCCCTTTCTGTCAACCCATGCTAGGGCATCGTTGTCTTGTGAAGTGCGAACGTACAGTAGCACGCCCTCTGGGGCTTGGGCTGTTGGGGACGTGCGGGTGGAGTATACAACGGGCGGCAAGTCTTCTATCTTCTTTTTGAGCGAAGGGTCGGCGTCTATAGCATTCTTCCAAATCTGGTAGGCATAGGAAGACAGGTCCACTTCACTGTCCGCCTCGCCGTCAAGTAGCCCAGCCTTTTCGGTGTACAGGTCCAGCACAATTCGGTCGTCGTTGTCGTCCTCGAAGAAGGCTTCATCCGTGCCCACTACTTCGGCGTTTTCGCGCAGGCGCACTCGCACGCGCTCGCGTAGGCGGATAATGCGCTCCACTCCTTCGGCGGGCAGGAAGGTGTAACAAAGGATTCCCCTTGAATGCTGCCCGATGCGATCCACACGCCCGGCGCGCTGCACTAGGCGGATGATGGTCCAAGGGAGGTCATAATTGACCATGATATGGCAGTCTTGCAGGTTCTGGCCTTCACTGAGTACGTCGGTGGCGATAAGTACGCGCAGTTCGTCTTCGGGGCGCACGGCGGGGCGGCGGTGCTTGTTTTCTTCTCTTTCAATCATGGGAGTGTTGCTCACCGGGCTAAAGCGTCGCGCCAGGGCAGTAGGGTCAGAAGAATCGCCCGTGACGCCCGCCATTTGAGACACGCCGCGTGCCCTGAGTTCCTTTTCCAGGTAGCGGACAGTATCAGCAAATTGGGTGAAGACCAGCACTTTGTGGTTGGGATGGGTTGTCGCCAACAAGTGTGTAAGGGCGTCAAGTTTCGCGTCTTGTGCTGGGTTCCAGGGGCCGCTCATGTTCAGAATGCGTATCAAAGCACGGGCATCAGAAAGCAAGTCGTCAGACAGGGTGCTTGTGAAAAGCGTAGGGCGGAGCCACTTGAAGCGGCGGCGGTACTGGCCGGAGTAAAGAGCGTATACTTCGGCGGCCTGACGCCTGAAATCGGCCTCCGTGTCGAAGGCGTAGGCGGGCGTAGCGCCGTTGGTGTTGGCGTCGCTGTCGTCTTCGACAAGGAAGGCTCCTTGGGGTGCGTCGGCATCTTCGTCGGTGAAACGAGTGTCAAGCAAGTCAGCATCCTGCGTGCCGATGGGTAATTCCAAACCCTGTTCGATAGCGTGCAAGATGATAAAATTGCGAAGGATATGGCGTTGTAGGGATTCAATGAATACGTGGCCGCTACTTTCAAGGCGTTTGAAGATGTTGGTTCGACAAAAGCCCATGAGACGCCTACCGGCGTGAGCAAGGTCGCGCAAGACCCTAACTTCATCGGATGTGGCATTCCCTATGGCGGTCGGCATGACATAGTTACCGAGGCCGTAGCGCGGTAGTATCAGATCGTTAAGAGCATCTACAATACTCTGGTCATAGAGGCGGGCATACTGGTCGGCTGGGTCGGCGTTGTCAATTGTAAACTTGACTGTTTTCGGCTCGCGGGTCGGGAAGTATTGGCGCTCACCGTTTGTGAACTCAAGATATTTGCGCCCATCGGCGGGGTCGGTCTTGGCGTCTTCCTGAATGAAAGTGCGAGTACGGCGGACAAGGTAGAGGCGCATGAGGTCACGCCAATCGTCGGCATACTCGCTCTTCTCGAAAGCAGCGAGAGTGCGCGTCCCGGCCTGATGTTGGCGGGTAAACTCAAGCTCTCCCATTTGGCGTATGAGCCGTTCGGGGCGGATACCTAAATCCTGGTTTTCAGCGACGAAGAGGCGAAGCTGGCCGGAGAGGTCGGTATAGGACTTGTTGTAAGGCGTAGCTGAGAGCATGATAACTTTGCTGCCACTTTGTCGGATGTAATCTTGGATAGCTTTATATCGCTTGCCCTCCCGATTTCGTAGATTATGGCTCTCGTCAATCAGAGTAATCTTGAAGCGAGCGGGTATTTTGGGCAATTCCTTCTCTACGACGCTGAGGGAAATCACCTCAGCGTGTAACCCATAATCACGAGCGTAAGCCTTCCACATACTTTGGAGGTTTTTGGGGCAAATGATTACAGTACTTTGTCCAGGGTTGTCAATCTCGAAGATGCGCGCTACGGCGGTTGCCATGAGGGTCTTGCCAAGGCCAACCACATCGCCCAGCAAGACACCGCCGCGCTTGTTGAGATGGTGGGCGGCGATTTTGACGGCAGCCTTTTGGAAATCGAAGAGAGTGTCTCCGAAGTCCTTGGGTATGGTGAACTCAGACAGACCTTCGCGGGCTTCCTGGGAGAGATGATAGGCCATCTTGACGTAGATATAGTATGGCGGGATGAGTTCGGTGCGCGCCCAGCTTTCCTCAATGATTTTTGCCAGTTCTTCCGATATGTCCGAGCACCATCGGTCGTTCCATCGGTCCTCGAACCATTTAGCGAGTTTGTGACAAGCGTCCTGGTCGGGAATGTCAACATTTAGTTCACCCTGCTTCTTTAGACCCGCCAGGGTGAGGTTACTGCTGCCAAGATAGGCGACGATGGGGCTTATAGGGTCGCGGCGAAAGAGCAAGTATAATTTGGCGTGCAATGGATGTCTGAGAAATAGTTTGACGACAACCTTCTTTTCTTTGAGTTGGGCGGCAAGGCGGTGCAGACCACGTTCGTCTTCGTTGGTGGGCGCGCCGATGGTTATCTGGTTGCGAAAGTCGTCGGCCAGCCTCTTTTTGAGACGCAACGCGGTCCGGTTATCCATATCTTCGGGTGCTTCAGCAAAAGACATCAGCGTGGTAAGTTCTTCTTCGGGAAGGCGCTGCATACCAACAAGCAAGCGGCAACATTGGCCTTCGGCGGGGTTCCAACGTTCTATTCGGGAACCAAGTTGCTTCCAACCACGCAGGTTGAAGTAGCCTACGCAGAAGTCGGCACGTTGAGATAGGTCAAGGGTCTCGCACAGGCCGTCTAGCAGAGGTGGTGGTACGATGTTGTCGAAGATGCGTGGCATCTACCGATCCTTTCAGTTTTCACGCATGAGACAATGTTCGCTGCCTATGAAGTGCGGAGCATATCGAATTTTCAACATCAATAGGAATAAAGCAACGAAGTCAGGATTAGGATTGCGAGTATAGGCCAATTGTCGAAATGTGTCAAGCGTGGATTCGTCTTTTAATGGAGATGCGGACGGGAGTTAAGACCTCAAGCATATTTCGCATCAAGGTTGGGTAGCCGACCCATGCACATTACTTACTATCCGGCCCAAATCATCCAAGAGTGCACTCAGGACAGCTTGGTCGTTTACGTGCATCGTGAGAGACGCGGCAATCGCTTGCGAAAAGGTTGTCGCGTCTTCAATGGTAAGAGTAGTTTGTGCCATTCGGAATCGCTTGCGCTTAGTATCTACCTGCCGCCGCCGTTCTTCGATCATCGCACATATCGCTTGCCACAACTTATGGTCCGCTTGGCCCTGCTCTATTGCTTCATCAAGTTCATGTAGATAGCGGTTTGCATCTTTGGTTCGGTCACGCTCCTGGGCGCGGCGATATTTAGATAACGCATTGGCAGCAGCCTTCCACGCAGCCCCGTTCTCATTGGTATCCAGTTTCCATAGAAGGTCAGAGAGCAGTGAGTCCGCCCAATCCAGTTCATATATCAATTCCTCATAAGTGGGGCCGTTGGCTGGGTGATAAAGCCACGCCGGGAGTTTAGGCATGTATTTTGAATAGCGGCCTGTAATGTATTGGGGTGAGGATATACTTATGAGGCTGGCCCCTCCGTGCAACTTGCATCGCCCGTTGGGGCGTGGTCTGCGTTTGCATGGTTGTCCAGTGGATCGAGCATGAGCGCCGCATATTTTTCTGTCTTGCATGAAGTGGCTCCTTTTGATTACCCCATGAATACAAAGTAACCCCATGAATACTATTTTTAGTGGCTATACGCCCCTACCCAGTGGGTCATTTTACAAGGGGGTAGGGGTATGGGTGGCTTCCTTATAGGGTACATTTTATGAAAGAGGGAGTCGGGTCGCACAGACTCTGATGGATACTAGAAAGTTTAGATTATGCGCGTCCCGCATCTCAGCCTCGCTCACACAGCAACCCGGCACTGGGTCGAAAGCGGCGGGTTTCGGTTAGGCAGGCAATACCCGACCGGATACATCTGCCCTTCCCACGCTGTTCCCGGTGCTGTAGAAACGGGTGTGAGCGTGAAAATAACCAGTACAGGGATGTATCCTTTGTTGTTTTTGCAAATTGCGCAAAAACGCAGAACTGCGAACCACCCATTACTGCCTATTATCCATCAAATTACGCACAAAACACCGTGCCATGATACCCCGGAGACCA
>JBBQIC010000012.1:0-24204 GCA_038324555.1 Chloroflexia bacterium | reverse complement strand
GAAAGTGTCTCCACTGTTTCTCATTGAGCATCTGGCGCATTTGCTCATATTTCTCTGTTCGACTGGCTCGTATCCGTGTCATGTCGCTAACATGACATATCTCCCTTATAATGTCAACTTATTACCGCGCTCGCCCTTAGTCATATGATCCACAGCAATGAAGACGGTCGTCCAATCAGCCCTAGCTGGGTGCAAGTCTATAGAGAACTTGTGGAATGGGCAACGCTTTTCCGAATTGTTCGAGAAAAAGACTTCGGAACGGATACACTTATTGTATATGATGGTTTGCTTCGAAGCCCTGTTTTTGCAAAGAACCTATTCAAGGAATACCTTGCAGGTATCAGCGAAGGCATCGAAGCACAGCGCAGGAAGAGTCGCCGAAATATATACCTGGTGGGAGTGGCAAAAAGAAGTAAGGTCCTGGCGCGCTATCGCCTAGCGATGGCTCTTGAACAGGTTCTCGTAACCAGCTATCCAGCTTATGTGGAGATTCCGCGCGATATTGAAGAAAAAGCTTACGTCTGGGCGCAGTATGCTCGTGAAGATGGCATAGAAGTGGGTGCAAGCGAAGTCAGCAAATTTACAGGTGGCGTAATGTTCTTCGTCAAATTTGGCAATGGGCAACGCGACCCTGTCTGGCCCGTCGACATTTTCTTGCCGCAAGTAGGGGCTGCCCAGGTCATACTCGGCTACATATTGGCCGATGCAATAAATGGATTCCCCATCCCATTTTACCCACAATGCCTGCAAAAAGCGCATGAGAACGCGGCATTAGTTGATTTCGATCTTGATATTCTGCAAGACCAAATCTTTGAGGGGATTCGGGTCATCCTTGAGGAAAATGCTCCTGTGTTAGATATTTTTCGCTTGCAAGACAGTAACCCAGCGCAAATGAGATACAAGTAGGAGGTAGCCTCGGTGGAATTGTTTCCCCAAGAGCAAATTGTAGGGGTGTTTCGCGGCTTCCAGGAAGGCGGTCTAGAATTTCACGCTGATTTGGTCCTTCCGTATCGCAACGACTTCCAGAGCAAACCTATGCACGGACAGTTTCTCCTGGTCCAACTCGAGACGCCCGAAGAAGCCGTACTCGGACGTATAGCGGCTTTCTCATCGGAAGGGAAACTCTCTTACGGATCGGGTGAGGAGTTCAGCATTCGAGCGATGCAGGATAACCGTCAAATTCCGGAAGATTTGCGCGTACAATATCTAAAGTACAGAGTGAACATTCGGGTGCTTGGTGTTCTCAGGAAAAACCCAAACGGCAAACTCATATTCGTCGCCTCCCACCGGCGATTGCCTCACGTCGGCAGTCTTGTTGCATTTCCATCAGGTGAGGTGTTGCAGGAGATCGCGGGCCATAATTCTGATGGCGCAGAAATTGGTCATTTTGCATTGGGCGAGTACATTTACGCGCAAGATCAAGAGGGTTTTGGTAAAGACAGGGAGTGGATGCAATTTCAGTCTCCGGAGGTCTCTATAAAGTTTCCTGTAGAGAACCTGGTCTCGCGGCGGTCATTTATCTTTGCACGAGCGGGCTTCGGCAAATCGAACCTGAATAAGCTGCTATTTAGCAAGCTTTATGAACATACGCCAACGGTGACTAAGCGCGATGACCGGCAAGTTCCCGTAGGTACAGTGATATTTGATCCTGACGGCGAATACTTCTGGCCGGACGATAAAGGGCGGCCGGGATTGTGTGACGTCCCTTGGCTTACCGATAGGCTCGTCGTATTTACATCGAGGCACGGCCCAAGCAAGTTTTACCAGTCGTTTGTTGCAGGCGGTATTAAGTTGGATATAAGGCGGTTGAAACCTGCCGACGTTATTACAATTGCTATGCCTTCTGAGAGACAGGAACAACAAAATATCCATAAGTTGCGGCAACTTACCCAGGAACGCTGGCAAGAGTTAGTCACTCTTATAGACCAGAATCGCAACCAGACCCCTCTAAAAGACGTACAGAGAATCCTCCAGCTTGAACCAAACCAGGATATGGAGGCGCTTGCGGCGCGTGCGAACATGACAGCAATTGTGGCCATGCTACATGACAAGAGCAGTGAACTTCTGGACATGCTGATTTATGCCTTGTCAGAGGGCAAGCTGTGCGTTGTAGACGTTTCCCAGATGCGTGGCAGTCAGGCTCTGGTTCTTTCGGGCCTGATTTTGCGCAGGATATTTGATCGCAACCAGGATGAGTTCACTGCTGCGGAACCTAAGACTATTCCAACCATCGCCGTGATAGAGGAAGCGCAGTCTGTATTACACGAGAGGGCGACGGCATCAGAGCCTTACATTGCATGGGTGAAGGAGGGCAGGAAGTACGATCTTGGGGCATTGTTGATTACCCAGCAGCCCGGGAGTATTCCTATAGAGATTCTGAGCCAGGGGGATAACTGGTTCATATTTCACCTCTTGTCATCAGCAGACCTTAATAATTTGCAAAGAGCAAATGCGCATTTTAGCGAGGATCTACTGAGTGCGCTTCTGAACGAGCCTATTCCGGGGCAGGGCGTCTTCTGGAGTTCCGTTGGCAACAAACCGTACCCAGTCTCGATGCGCGCCTTGTCTTTCGAGCATATGTTTAATGTTCTAGACCCAACTTATAGCAAACCCGCCACCGACACGTTTGCAAGCAAACTGAAAACTCGATTTGAGATGGAGATTGTTGGTGACGACGCTGCCGACCCTGCGGATTATCTGGCGGTATTCGAGCGCCGTGCTATAGATGCACTCCGTAATGATAGAGATATAATGGGCAGGATAAAGAGTGAGAGAGGGGTTGCCTGGGGAGTTGTCACAAGCTTCCTTGAGCTAAATCTTCCTGAGACACTCGATAATCGAAATAACGTGGCCTACAACCTGGTCCGCAAAGCCCTTGACGATATTCTCGGCCCCCAAGATGAGGCCTGGCATGGCTTCAGAAATCAGAGTGGCACATTTTATGTGAGGGCTGGGAAGAAAGGTTGAGAGGGATGCTTTGCTAACTAAATCTTCGTTATGATACTTTGCAGGGTAAAAGTATCATAACGTGACTCCTAACGGAATCAAAGTATCATAAAGCAATATAAGTGAACGATTCACAGCTAGTGGTTTCTTTGGAACATGGCGCACCTTATCTCTGGCGCGGGTTCAACCATAAATCACCTTACGCAGGCGCTATAAGGAGAAGGACCAACTTACCCGTGTCATTCTGAGCCGGAGCGAAGAATCACTCACCTTACCAACCTGGCTGGGAATCAGTACCGCTATCCCAAACGCTTACGACCCCACAGTGATTCTTCGCTCCGGCTCAGAATGACACGGGCCAGAGGGTTTGTTGCTCTTATAGTTTTGCTTTCGACTCTGCGGCAACCCTGTTACCCGACTGCGTAAGGTGAGACCATTAGGACTTTCGCTTGCAGCGCCTAATTTGCGCCCCGTTGAAGCCTTATTTGAGCGTCACGAGCGAAAGTCCTAACCATAAGTAATTTGCACAAGCCTGACGCAAATGTTATGATACTTTACAGGATAAAAGTATCATAAGGCATTGACTAAGGGAACGAAAGTATCGTAAAATGGAACCTGATAATTTCACTAAAACCTCGCCAGGCAAAGTTGTGAAGACTCTTCAGGGATACTGGACGTTCGTGCCGGACCCGCTGCCGCCGCAACTAGCAGATCCATCATGGGAATTATTTGGACAGAACTCGGAGGCTGAACGCGCCATCAGTGAATTAGCGGGGGTGGGACGTACTTTGCCCAATCCTCATTTACTCATAAATTCTTTTATTGGGCGTGAGGCTGTGCTATCCAGCCGTATAGAAGGCACCCAAACGTCACTATCGGACCTCTTCTTTTATGAAGCTGCTGGATCTCCTAAGTCCTCAGACTCCGATGTAGTCGAAGTAATCAATTACAGAGAGGCGCTGGAATATGGATTGGCGCGTCTGACCACTTTGCCTATCAGTTTGCGGCTTATACGAGAGATACACGAGCGGTTGATGAAAGGCGTGCGTGGTGGGCACTTGACCCCCGGTGAGTTCCGTCGTTCCCAGAACTGGATAGGGCCTGCTGGCTGCAACCTTATGGAAGCCACGTTTGTTCCTCCGCCGGAAGCAGAAATGATGGAAGCTTTGAACGATTTGGAGAAGTATCTACATACACAATCCCAATTGCCACCTCTTATTCGTCTGGCGCTAATTCACTATCAGTTTGAGGTGATCCATCCTTTCCTCGATGGCAACGGTCGCATCGGACGTTTATTGCTAACCTTTTTACTGTGTGCGGAAGGCTTGCTACCTCAACCGCTTCTCTATCTAAGCGCGTTTTTCGAGCGTCATCAACAAGATTATTATCGCTTGCTTCTGGCCGTCAGCCAATCGGGCGCGTGGTCCGAGTGGATCACCTACTTCTTGCGCGGCGTAGCTGACCAGTCTAGAGACGCAATCAAGCGATCTAGCCAGTTGCTCGATTTATGGTACGAGTATCGTAAGAGGTTACAATCTGCTCGTACTTCCACTCTAATGCTCAGGTTAGTGGATGAACTGTTTTCTTACCCTGTGATCTCGGTCCCCTGGGCAGCCAAACGATTAGGTGTGACGCAACGTGCAATACGGTCCCATGTCGACAAACTTGTGGATGAGGGCATCTTAGAAGAATTAACCGGACGACAGAGGAACAGGTTCTTTGAAGCGGCACAGATTATGCGGATTATCGAAGCGGAGGAAGCATAAAAACCTACTATGCACCACCTGGACCTCACCCAACGCGAAAAGTGGCCCTCCCCCAACCCCGGACCCACGCAGGCTGAGACCGACGCGCAGGTCTCGTTGGCGCTTGACGAGGTGGCGGGGGACCCGCTCCGTGCTAAGACACGGGCGGCGCTGGCGCTGTTGAGGCGGGAGTATGGGGAACCGAACTGGCCCGTGCTCGACCCGATGGGCACATTGATAGAGATTCTGCTGTCTCACCGCACGGCTGACCCGCAGACGTGGGCGGCTTTCAACGAGCTTCGCCGCCGCTTCCCTGCGTGGGAGGGGGTGCGGGACGCGCCTGTGAAAGAGATTGCTGAGGCTATCCAGGGCACTACCTGGCCTGAGCAGAAAGCCCCGCGCCTCAAGGCGGTCTTGCGGAAGATTACCGAGGAGAGGGGCAGCCTGGACCTCTCGTTTTTGTATGATATGTCCTTGGGCGAGGCGGATGCGTGGCTGCAAAGTCTGGGCGGCGTGGGACCTAAGACTGCCGCTTGCGTGCTATTGTTTGCCTGCCACCGGCCTATCTTGCCTGTTGATACTCACCTGCACCGCGTCGGCATACGCCTGGGGTTGCTCGGTCCCAAGGTTGATGCTAATGACGCGCATGCTATCCTCCTATCTCTACTGCCCGACCCCTCAAACGAACGCGACGTGTTAGCCTTCCACCGTGATATGCTCCTGCACGGTCAGCGTATTTGCGTGTGGCGCGATCCTCACTGCGCGAAGTGTGTGGTGCGCGATTGGTGTGATTACTTCGTGGCTCACCCGGAGAAGCAGGTGGAAGCTAGGGGAGAGGGAATAGGGTGAGGGAGTAGTTTTATTCCTACTCCCTCACCCTATTCCCTCTCCCTGAGACTTAAGGCTTACCTCCTCCTCCTAAAAATAAGACTTGCGACCCTGGCTGCGTGCCTGCCGACTTTGGTATAGTTGGGAGAGTATGTAGCGGGCGATAGTGTTGCGTCCTAAATGGGAGAAGGTAAAGAAATGCGTGCTAATTGGGCACAACCGAATAAGATGTGGGCGAGGTTGCTGTCTGCAATCCGCAACAGCCCACCGATGCTCTATCCCGATCTGGGGCTTATCTGCCTGGGGTTGTTCATAGAGCTTGTGGGTGTGGGCGCTATTGTGCCTATCCGCTCTATCTATGCTCGCGATCACGGCGCTACGGCAGCGGAGATAGGTCTGCTGGGCGCGGGCTTCTTGCTTGGGCAATTCCTGTTCCAATATCCTGGCGGCTGGGCCTCCGATAAGTGGGGCCGCAAGCCTCTACTCGTGGCGGGAATAGCTATCGCGGGCGTAATCAGCTTCCTGTTCCTGATGAATGACGATCCCTGGTACTTTATTGCCCTGCGCGTCATCGAGGGCGCGGCGGGAGGCGCGATAGCTCCTGCGGCTAATGCTTACGTAATGGACGCGGTTCCTGCTAAAGAGAGAGGCGCGGCTTTCGGATGGCTCGGCTCGGCCTTTAGCGCGGGCTTTATGATGGGTCCGGCCCTGGGCGGCCTGATGGTAGACGCTTTCGGCTATGCATCGCCTTTCATCTTCGGCGGCGTAACGTCATTGGCTACGGCACTCTTCTTGACCATCAAGATGACCAACCGCAGGCCAGGTGAGCGACCCGTGGAGAGCGCCGATATTCCGGGCGTGGAGGATAACGCCAAAGCGGGACGGCAAGCGCCGAGGAAGCTATTCATAGCCGGACTCATAGCGACACTCTTAGTTACGGCTGCTGGTGGCTTCGGTGATGGGATATTCATCTCAATCTGGTCTATCTGGCTGAACGACCTGCACGCTTCTACGACGTTGATCGGGATCACGTTTATCACATTCTCGCTGCCGTTGATGGTGCTCATGCCGATAACGGGCAAGATGGCCGATAAGTACAGACTCGCGCCCTTGATAGCCATTCCAGGCGGGCTAATCAGCTTCGTCTACCTGACGTATGGCTTCACAAGCAACCTGCTGCTCATCACGCTTTTGGGGCTGGTGGAAGGCACTTTTATAGCCATACTGCTTCCCGCTCAGGGCGCCTTCCTTGCCAACCTATCGCCCGAAAACGCGAGGGGCCGCTTGCAGGGTCTCGTAAGCACGGTGAGGACGATAGCGGGCTTTACGAGTTCGATGTTGACGGCGTTGCTTTACGGTATCAACCATTCTTATCCATGGTTCATGCTGTTCGGTACGCAGATAGTTATTATGACCGTGGGCGGCGTACTGGTGTGGCGCGTGGAACGGCGCACTAGGGCTTTGGCTTCGCCGTCCGCCGCGCCCAAAGCCGAACCAGGGCAGACGCTGGTGGGGCCAGTGCTGGAAACGGCGGCGAAGTAGTTAAGTGACAATAGAAAATGGACGGTGGTCAACCACCGTCCATTTTCTATTGTCAGCAGTGGAAGGGAACAAATGCTTATCCTGTATGAGAACGACGTAACGAGTCTGTTGACGATGACCGAGGCGATTAGTGAGCTAGAGCGGGCGTTTGGGGCGCAAGATGCGGGACAGGCGACCAATAGGCCACGCGACCGAGTGCGCACTCCGGGTGGGGCTGTGACTTTGCATATGCTGGGTGCGTCGCTTGAGACAGAGGGCGTAATCGGCTTCAAGGCATATACTTCTTCGCGGCAGGGTGCGCGCTTCTTGGTGATGCTTTATGACAGCGATTCGGGCGCTCCCTTGTGCATGATGGAAGCCGACCGGATGGGGCAGTTGAGGACGGGCGCGGCGACGGGGTTAGCCACAAAGCTGATGGCGCGGGAAGATGCGACGACGGTGGGGGTTTATGGGAGTGGCTATCAGGCGCAGACGCAGCTTGAGGCAGTGTGCGCGGTGCGCGACGTGAAGCTGGCTATGGTGTATAGTCGCAACGCAGAAAGCCGTGAGAAGTTCGCCCGCGAAATGTCAGAGCGGTTGGGTATAGATGTCAGGAGCGTGGATAAACCGGAAGAGGTTGCCCATGCAGACATCCTGGTGACCGCCACTACTGCGCGGGAGCCAGTGTTGATGGGCGATTGGTTGCAGCCGGGCGTGCATATCAACGCTATCGGAGCCAACAACCTGACGCGGCGCGAGCTAGACGATGAGGTTGTCCATAAGGCGAATGCTGTGGTATTAGACTCCAGGGAGCAGGCGCTCAAAGAAGCTGCCGACATAGTAAGCCCTTTAGAGCGCGGCTGGATTACTTGGGAGCGGCTGTGGGAGTTGCGCGAGGTGGTGTCCGGCGCTCGGCGTGCGAGGACCAACCCAGACGACATTACCTTGTTCAAATCGCTTGGTTTGGGCATCGAGGATATTGCTGTAGGCGCGTTTGTCTATAAGAAGGCTGTCGAACAAGGGGTAGGCCAGCAGGTGCGCTTTCTGGATGGGGAATAGGGTGAGGGAGTAGGGTGAGGGAGTAGGGTGAGGGAGTAGGGTGAGGGAGTAGGATAAGAACTATTCCCTCACCCTATTCCCTCACCCTATTCTCTATGAAGCATCCTCTTCGCTTGCTCCCAGCACTAACTGTTCCAGGCGATTGATTACCCTCTGCGCGCGCGCCTCTGTAAGTTGGGATAGATCGGACACGCTCAGGCTGGCGCACAGGGCTGTGAGGTCCATGCCTGCCTGGTTTGCCAGGTGGTTGATGCGCTCGGCTTGTTTGGGCGTGCAGAGGCCGCTTCTTTGGCCTGTGATACTGCTGATACCTGTGGCTATATCGGGCGCTTGTCCGCTTTGGTGGCGGATAGCTGCGGGCGCGGATTGTGCGCTCTCGGCATCTCCGTCGGCTGGGCGGTCCCTGCCGTAGAGGTCGAGGCCGATGCCCAGGAGAGAGGCGCACTTCTTGAGGGAGTCGCTGGCGGCTGCTTTGTAGTCGTCAGCGATGGAGAGGGGACGCCCACTCCTGGCTCCCGACGCGTGGCGCTTTATGTCGGCTCCGCCAAACTGGGTCTTTACGATGGTCTGGCCGCCTGGCGTGCGCACGGTCAGGCGCGCTTCTACTATCACTTCGTCCTCTAGAATCTGCTTGTCTACGATCTCGAAATCCCAGTTGAAGCCAAAGACAAGGTTCAGGCGCTCGGTGACGTAGCCGTGCTCTACGTAGGAGAATTGCATCCCTCCCCTGCCCTGGCGCATCTTGATTTCGCGCTTGGGTGTGCGCTGCATGAGGAAGTCCACCTGGGCTTCGCTGAGTGTCTGCATGAGTAGCTTATGCTTTTCCTCGTGGCCGGGGCCGAGGTCCGTTGACGGCAGGGGCGTCAGGTTGCTATTGGGGGGCAGGTCATTTTCGTGGTCGCTCATATCTCGTCTCAGTTCTAGAGTAGGAAGGGTTATGAGCGTATTTTAGCACATTAGTTCTGATATGACAAGGGGTGAGGGAATAGAGTGAGGGAATAGGAACTCACCCTATTCCCTCACCCTATTCCCTACGCTTGCGCCTACGCGCCTTTACGGGTTTGCCCTCGATTTTGGTCTTGCGCAGGGTCTCGAAGGCGACCAGGCTCTCACCTGCGCGCACTGTCCGGTAGCGGACGCCCTGGAACTTGGCGTCGCGCTCTTTGCGGCGGCGTTCGTCTCTCTTGTCTGCTTTGTCTATGGGTGGCACTGGTTATTACCTCACTTGCCCGTCTGCTTGTTAGACCGTAAACTGGGGCTATGTCTTCTAGGGGTTGGAACGTTAGAACGTTGGAAGGTTGGAAGGTTGGGACCTTTCGGCGGTTCAATATTCATGCGCTTCGTACACTTATTATTAACGTTATAACCGCTTCGGTGGCGCTTGGCTTTGCCGCGAACCGGCGCAGGAATCGAGATTTAGAAGTCAGGTTGTGGCCCAGCGGACGTGAAGCGCCATTTGTACAGATTATTATCCCTGCCAGGGACGAAGAACGCAACATTGCGGCTCTTTTGGAGACGTTGCTTGCGCAGACCTATCCGAGGGGACGCTGGGGTATAACTCTGATTGACGATGGCTCGACGGACCGGACGGTGGATATTGGGCGGGCGTTGGCTGAGGTTTACACGCAACTGAGGGTTGTAACCGCTTCTGAGTTGCCGGAGGGATGGACCGGAAAGAACCACGCTATGTATACGGGCTACAAGTCGTCGTCCGAGGACGCGGAATGGCTGCTGTTTGTGGACGCAGACACGCGGCACGTACCGGACATGCTGTCTTCGGTGGTTTTGCGGGGCGAAGAGACGGGAGCCGACCTTCTGAGCCTGGTTATAGACGTAGAAATGGAGACGTTCTGGGAGCGTGTGCTTGTGCCGCAGGTGGGCGAACTGTATACGCTTTTGGTGGGCACGATGGATCAGGTGAACAGGGCCAATGGTAAGGCCGCCGCCAACGGGCAATTCATGCTCATCAGACGCATGTTGTATGGCGAAGTGGGCGCGTTGGATGAGGTAAAGGGTGATGTGGCTGAGGACAGGGCGCTGGCCCAGGCGTGCAAGTCGCGTAGGCATAACGTGCGGTTGGAGTACGGTCACAAGATTGCGAGGGCACGGGTCTATTCTTCTTTGAGTGAGATGTGGGCGGGCTACTCGAAGACGCTGTTCTGGGCGAGTGGGCACAACACGGTAAGGGCACTGGTTGTCGCGCTGGCGTTAGCTATGTACGCGCTCATACCGCCGATTGCCTTATTGTTTGCACTTGCCAACAGACGATACGCGCAGCGTCGCCGGGCGATGATACATGCTCCACTGCAAATAGTGCCAATGCTGGCTTTCAGAGCGGTTGTCTGCCGTAGCCTGGGGGTTCCTGTTATCTATGCCTTTACCTATCCGCTAGGCGTGGCTGTTGGCGACGCGATGCTGCTCTTTTCGCTGTTCCGGGTGGTTTCGGGCAAGGGCGTCAAATGGAAGGGAAGGGTTTACAAATAACAAAGGGCCGCTTGCAATGCAAGCGGCCCTTTGTTATTTGTAGCGGCGATTACCTAAGCAGCGACATATTCATAACAACAGAAATCTGACTGCGGGTCACATTATCGTTGGGATGGAAGGTGTGATCGCTGTAACCTCTGATGACGCCATAGTTGTAGGCTGTCTCGATGAAACGATAGAGTGGCGAGCTTTCCGGTACGTCAGTGAAGTGCGGGCCACCCGACGTGGTGATGAGCCAGTGCATCGCCATGACCACAACCTTAGCCACCTGCCCCCTCGTCACGCTGCCGGACGGGTGGAAGGTTCCGTCACTGTAGCCTGAGATAGCTTGATGATGGTATGCCGTTTCCACCCAGGCGTAGAAGCCATGGCTGGCGGGCACGTCGCTAAAGTGCGGGCCGCCCGACGTATCTACGGGCCAGTTCATAGAGAGGACGATTATCTTGGTTAGTTGTGCTCGGGTGGTATTGTCGTATGGGTGGAAGGTACGGTCTGAGTAGCCGGAGACAACGCCACGACAATAGAGATAGCGCACGGCCAGATAAAAGTCGTCCTCGGGCTTTATGTCGCTGAAGTTTACAGAACAAGATGGAGCCGTTGGAACAGGTGTGAAAGTGGCTATGGAGGTTTGCATAGACGTCGGCGTAGAGGTAGGGGTATTTGTTGGCGGATAGATAATTGTGGGCTTGCCAGCAAACGTTGGCGTGAATATCGGCGTTTGAGTATTACTTGGAGTGCTTGTAGGCGTGTTTGTCGGGGTATTAGTAGGTGTGTAAGTATTTGTGGACGTCTTTGTCGGGGTATTAGTAGGTATGTTGGTGAGCGTGTGTGTGGCCGTCGGCGTGTAAGTGTAAGTGCTTGTGGGCGTGTTTGTATTAGTAAGTGTGTAGGTGTTTGTGGGTGTATTTGTATTAGTAGGTGTGTAAGTATTTGTAGGCGTGTTTGTCGGGATATTAGTAGGTGTGTTGGTGTGCGTGTGTGTGGCCGTCGTCGTATAAGTATGAGTGTTTGTGGGTGTACTTGTATTTGTGGGAATACTGGTGCGTGTGTTTGTGGGCGTGAGCAACGGGTCTCCGCAGTTCCGCACGAAGCTGATCTTCAAGCCTTGTGAAAGCTGGCCCGTCATGCAGGAGTACTGCGTATAATTACTATCATCCTTCTGCACGCCGGCTACCGCATTTAGTCCGTGCATGGCGAGCGTACCGTATACTACCTGGAACCTGCTGGGGCTGCCTTCGTATAAGCGCACCTCGAAGTTATTGCTGCCACCAAGACTGTTAGCCCGCCATTCGATGCAGAACATGCGGTTAGGGGCGCTGCCCACGACCGACGTAAAGATGCCACAGCCTGAGCAGTTGGTGTTCAAGTCATCGAAGTAAGGGAGAATTGTATATGCAAGGCCAGCAGCAGGCAAGCAACTGTGGAAGAAGGTATTACTGCTAATGAACTGCACGTATCCGTTCGCGCCTACCCGGACATCTCCAAAGTACTGGTCATATAACTGGAAGGCGAAGGGTAAGTCAATCTGCGTCACGCAATCGTCGCAGTGGTTGCCTGTGTCGCTGGTGCCGCCTTCAAGTGCGCCCGTGCTCTCTACATATGTATAGCTACAATTAGATGGCGTTGGAGTTATAGCCGGTGTACGGGTTCTCGTAGCTGTGGGTGGCGATGTGCCTACGCTCGTCAGGGTTGGAGTGCTTGTTCCTGCAACTGGCGTTACAGTGCCTGTACCCGCGCCCGGCGTGGTCGTTGCATTGCCGTTGCAGTCGAATAACAGGTCGTCGAAGTAGATAGTGGCCGGATTGCCGTCCGAAGTGTAGAAGACCGGCTTGAACTTGGCCGACATGGCGGTCGTTGGCGCGGTCTTCATGGCGGAGATAGTCTGCCAACTGGGGTCGTTATTGCCCAGGAACATGTCATCGTTGGTGCCCTGACACCCCTGGTTGGCACACGGATACCAAGTGATGCGGATGCGCGCCGACGCGATGTTAGACGCGCTTCGCAGCACGGTCGCGCTAACGCGGTAGGTTGCGCCCCCCAGGATGTTATTGATATTCTGCTGGAGACCCTGCGATCCTCCGTTGCCGACCGTAAAGACGCTCGTCACGGCTATGGCAAACTGGCCGCCGTTTACAGGCGTTGATACAATTTGGGCGGTAATGCCTGGCGTTGTGGTAGTCCAGGGGCCGAGGCTACCCGTCTCGAAGCCGGGGTTGACCAGGAGGTTGCAAGCTAAGGGAGTTTGGGTGGCGGTGGGAGGCGTGCCCGTAATGATAGGGGTCGGTGTAGCCGTGACTGCGCCGCAGGGAAGAAAGCCACGCGACCAGTCTATGTCGAACACGTCTTTGTAGTATTGGTACGCAGCATTGGATTGTATTTGCAGGCCGTATTCGCGATTGTTCTTGGCGCTATTGAGCGAGCCGTTGAGGCTGGCTATACTCACGTAGTTTTTCGTACCGCCCTGAGTGCTCACGAATACCCTTGCGGCGTGAATATTGCCGGTGGTGATTGTGGGCGAACTGGCTGGCGTGCCCGTGGGCATTGGATAGCCTCCGGTGGGTATGCCCAGTCTGGCTTGCAGGTTGGGCAGGCCGAGGCCGTTTATGTAGGCAGCCGTGGCGGGGTTGTGCGTGCTGCTCGTGCAATCGCCGCCCTCGAAGAAGCCGTCCAACAGGACACGCACGTTGGCCCCTCGCCGCGCCGCCCGAATATATGCTTCCACGCGTGGGTTGGGGCCATTGGTGGTGCTGGACTCCCAATATTTGCGTTCGTATGCTGCTGCAACCATCACGTCGTCGCCCGGCCCGGCTTTGTTCACCATACCTATTATGCTGTCCTGGTCGCGCAGGGCGTTGTCGGGCGACTGTATTATCTCAATGTTCTCGGTCTCGGTGACCACAAGTGGGGTGGGTTTGATTACCGTATAGCCCACCATATCCGGGAAGGGCGTAGGCGCATAACCGGGGGGAGGCGTACCCAGGCCCGGGTACCGCACGAGGTCAGGATACTTTCTTATGTCGGTGTCCGAGGCAATGAGTCGAAGCGTGTAGGCCACCACGCTTGGCGCATTGGTCATAACGGTAGCGCCGCGATTGCCCGCGGTGCCGTTAGCCTTGTTGTCGCTTGGAAAGCTGGTATAGGTGAAGTTGTCCGAGCCGGTCACCACCCACTGGCGGTCCACAACCATAATTTTTTGGTGCATATTGGCGTATCTGTAGGTATCATCGCCCGTGGCGGGCCATCCGCTCCAGAAGTAGACTGGTATGCCCACGTTTTCCCACTGTTGGGCGGTCCATAGCGTCTCGTTGTCGGGCCGCTGCGTGCAACACGGGTTGCCGTCAAAAAACGCATGGACGAGCACGCCTCTGTTCTTGGCGTTGATTATGTCCTGTGCCAATTCCAGGTTATGCCACTCGTATGTCTCGATAGTGATAGCCTGCGTGGCCGACAGAAGCAGTTGGTGTATCTGGTCGAAGCCGTTGTCGGGGTCCAGGAGGAACTTGGTAGTGACGTTAGTGTCTGTGTAATTCTTGGTGAAGAACATGTCTTCGTTACTGGGGTCTGTAAGAGGCATACCCGGCCTGAGCAATTTCTTGCCGTTGATGTCGTCGAATTCGCGTCCAGGGGTGGGGCTCGAGCCTGTTGGGTCGTCGTCTTGCGCCCAGTCGTCTTTGGTGTTGGTGTCGGACACTGGCAAGCCCGTAGCCTGGTCTAGCTTACGATAGAAAATCTGGCCCGGTTCGGTAAAGGCGGGCTGACCTGCGGGCAGGTAAGGCAGCACCGAAGGGCCACTCCAACCGGGAGAAGGGGTGGTACCGGCTTTGTAGACCAGGGTATCTTCCAGGCCGCCCGATTGGTTCAACAGAGTGATGACGCCGCCTGCATCTACGAAGCTATAGTTGTTGCTGGCGGTTGCCTGGGGCACGTTTGGATCGGTGTCGGCTCCATACTCGTAATCGGGGTTGAAGCCGAACCACCTGCGGAACGTGGTGGCGCGGTTGGCGATCCAAATCTTGGCGTGTGATTGCAAAAGCACGGGAGACGGCAACTCTATGTTGCCAATGCCGTTGTTGATTCGCCAGCCGCTAATGAATATCGGGTCCGCAGTGCTGTTCATCAGGCGCACTGCTTCATCGCCTATGCCCACTGTGCTTGTATCATACTGGGTGTAGTGCAGCATGTAGATGAGCACGCCGGAGGAAGGTTCCAGCGTCATCGTAGCGGCGGGAGTGGGAGTACGAGTAACGGTGTTTGTTGCGCCGCCCGGTGTAATGGTCACGGTTGGTGAGCCGCCGCCCGCGCAGGGATTCCGAGGGGAGGCGCTGTTGCGTGGCGTTATAGTAGTGGCTACCAGGAAGTCGGAGGCGTTATCGTCTGTATCGGTGCAGCCCTCGCCCAGGCGGACCACGCTGGTGGAGTTGCTTGGAGCGGCGGTAGCGCCTGTACCCTCGAAACAGTTGGCGGTTAGCCCATATCCTACCAGGTCGATTAGGGAGTTTCCGGTGGGGCAGGAACCAGTGAGGGCGGTACTGTTATTGACCAGAGCTATCTTCGCTGCCGTGCTCGACATAGCGAGAGTGCCAACGGCGTCGGGAGTAGGCAGAGGATCGCCTCCGCCGGAGCCTGCCGCTTCTTGCACCAGGAAATAACCTCCTGGGGGCACGGAGCCTGCCGTGATCTGAGTTACCTGCCACGAAGACCCTGTAGCTGATCCGTACTGGACCGACCAGCCGCTAACATCAACGGGAGCAGAACCCCTATTGAAAATCTCGATAAAGTCGTTGTGCCAGGGCGCGCCCGAATTGCCACCGCCTCCGTATACCTGGCTGATGACAAGGGAAGTAGAAGGCGCTTTTGGACTGCGGATTGCGGATTGCGGATTTCGGATTGCCTGAACTAATCCGCAATCCGCAATCCGCAATCCGCAATCGTACCGAAGGGCAGCTGCCTGGGCGCCTCCGATACTAAAAAGCCCTAAACTATAGAAAAAAACGGGTAATGCCAGGGTAATAAACAGTAGGGCGGCAATAATCGGTTTTGCCACCCTGCGCCCAGAAACGAAGGGAATCATGTAGTCTGCTCCTCAGCTATGCCTTGCAATGCAATTACGCAACCCAAGTAGAGATAAAGTTGGATTGTATAGGCTTGAATTATATGGGAAAAATGGCGCGATAGCAAATTGGGGGCGAGAGGACGACAGACGATGGACGCATGTATTCTCGACAAGCAGGCGGGCATGTGCTATATTTGCCAGCACGCAGCCACGCCTGGCAGCGCCACTCCACTGAGGATTAGATATGAGAGGGCGGAATATAACGATAACAAAGAATGTTGATTACAGGGGTCTCCTGCTGTTTCTCCTGGTTACCTCGTTCGCTTTCATGTTCCTCAACTTTAAGGGCACGGACGACCGCAAGGAATGGCTGCGCTGGGCCAGCCAAACCCAGGAAAGCGGGTTGGTCACCGGATACAGGCGGGCCTTTTCTGATTATCCGCCTCTGACGTTTGTTATCCTCGACACAGCCGTGAGCGTTGCGCACCGCCTCGGTCTACCCGACCTCACGGGTATAAAGTTGTCTCTGTTTCTATCTTTAGTAGCTACAACAGCGGCATTTTATGCTTACACGCGGAATATCCTGTTTGCCGTAATTTTCGAGCTTGCCTTGATCCTAAACAGTGTAGTGTTGACCTACTTAGACATATATATTGCGTTCTTTTTCATACTGGCGTTATGGGCTTTGCAGAAGGGAAAATTGGCGCTGTTCATCGCACTGTTCGTTATTACCTTTTTGATAAAATGGCCGCCCCTGACGCTCGCCCCTTTCTTTGCGCTTTACATACTCGAAATCAAGAGACTGAAAGACGTTCGTACTATCGCATGGAAGCGAATCCTCACTCAGGTAATAATTCCTGCGACGTTGGTAATAGCTGTCGTCCTGTTGATCTTCGGTCTGCCGGTGCTAGACTCACTGCTACAGGCGTTGAACGACCCATTCCTGTCGGAACAGGCTCTGAATTTCAATTGGATACTTACCTATCTATTGAATGTGCTGGACCCTTCGACCTACGGACATCTGGCTAATGACGTGTCCCCTAGCTACATCACCTATCAAGACGGCCTTATACCCCTGCTGATGAGACCTCTCTTTTGGGCGCTGTTCGGTGTTGTCCTTATACTGTGGTTTCGCACTGCCAAGACATTCGAGAACTTGATGCTATATATGCTCCTGGGATACCTGACATACTTTACGTTCGGCGTTGGGACGCACGAGAACCACCTGTATATAGCGATCCTCCTATCTGCGGCGCTGGCGCACGTAAACAGGCAATATCTGCCGGTATTCTTCACCTGGGCGCTCGTGGCTAACATCAACATGTTCGTGTTCTATGGAGTAGACGGAAGATCGCTGCCATTCAGCCGCGTTGTGTGGGGCTTCGATACGTCAATTTGGCTTGCTGCTGTGAATGTGATGCTATTTGTGGCGTTCTTTGTTGGCGTTGTGGCTCCGAGACGATAGACGATAGACGATGGACGATGGACGATGGACTGTTTGCGAGCTATTTTGGCATTCGTCCATCGTCCATCGTCCATTAAAGGACAAACCCCAATGGTTTGGGCGAACCATCGGGGCTATCCAAAGGAGGAAAGTTCTTCTATATAGTGTAACGAACTGATGTAGCGTTCGCTTCACACTCCAATGCCCAGTTTTTTGACCAATTCTACGAGTTGGCTTTCAAATGGGAATACGAGCGCCAACCAGACAACATACCACACTCCTGACATGAGTAACGAGCGCGCTGTGAGCACACCATTGCGTGCAATCGCTCCGAATAGTATGGCAGAAGCCACGATTGCGAGGGCTGCTTGTAGAAAGGCGGCTATAGATTCGGGGCCGATGCGCCATTCGGTGAAGACGAGGCCGAAGGCGACGGGCAGGGTACTTTGGAAGACCATCGCGCCGGTGATGTTGCCCATAGCCAGTGTGTCCTTGCCGCGACGTACCCATAGCACGCTGTTGAACTTTTCCGGCAACTCGGTAGCGAGCGGGACCACTATCAACGATAGGATAAGGGGGGTCACACCCAGGGACGTAGCCACGTCGTTCACGTACTGCACGAAGAGATAGGCAGCGCCCACAATCAGGCCTACACCAACGACTATTTGCAGGATTACAATGGACAGAGGCGGGTCCTCGTGTTTGCGCGCGAAATGTAGTGGGGATAGTTCCTCGGCGTCCTCATGCGCTGCGTGGCCGCTATCGGTGGCGTGTTTGTAGACATAAAAGCCATAGTACGCCAGGAGAGCTACCGCGATGACGACCTTCACGGGCGTGCTGCTGATGAACCCACTCAGGAGGGCTATTACGAAGGCCAGCATGAAGAAGCGGATGTCGCGCGAGATGATCTTGGAGTTGACTTTCATCGTGGGCGTGCGGCGGCCTTGCCGGGAGAAGATGAAGATGGCGGTCCCCGTAACCAACATGGCGACAGTTGCCAGCATGAAGGGCGCGCCAATTATGGCTCCTAGACCAACGTCATGAGCGTGGTTGTTGGAATTGGCGGAGCCGAAGAGGACCGCCACGATTGGTATCAACGTCTCCGGGAGTGCTGTACCAACGGCAGCGAAAATGCTTCCTAACATCCCTTCGCTTAGATCTAGTTTCTTGCCTAACCACTCAATGCTGTTGGTGAAAATGTCGCAGCCAACCAGGATGACAATCAAACCAACGAATAACATCAACCACGAAAACCAAACACCCATGTTTTGCTCTCACGCTCCTCACAAATCGCCGTGCTGTGCCGCTCGCTGACAGTATGCCCCGGTTCAGTGTATCATGTTAGCGTGTGTGGTAACAATGTCGGGGTAGGGTGAGGGAATAGGGTGAGGGAGTAGTCTTATTCCTATTCCCTCTCCCTATTCTCAAGGAGGAAACAAGCTTATGTCACCTGAAGATGTGGACGCTCTGTGGGCGGGCGCGGAAGAACTGCGCGAGCCTATGGTGGCTTTTGCGCGGCGGTTGATTCAGACGCCCAGCTTGCCGGGCGAAGAAGGCGACGTTGCGCAGCTTGTGGCGGCGGAGATGCAGTCGCTAGGGTACGATGAAGTGCGGGTGGACGAAGCGGGCAACGTCGTCGGGCAGATTCGGGCTACGGTTTCGCCGACCGAGGGCCAGCCACGCCGGAGCATTATGTTCAATACGCATATGGACCACGTAGACGTGGGCGACCACGCGCGCTGGCCGTTCCCGCCGTATGCCGCTACGGTGGTTGACGGCGAAATCTGGGGACGAGGGGCCAGCGACTTGAAGGGGCCGCTCGCCTGCCAGGTATACGCCGGGGCCTTGCTGAAACGGTTGGGCCTGCCTCTTGCTAATGACGTCTATGTGGTGGGCGTGGTCCAGGAAGAAGTCGGCGGCCTGGGCAGTTCGATGCTGATGGACCACCTCAAGACGGATTACGCGGTCATCGGCGAGCCATCGGCCAACGTGCTCGCGCTTGGGCACAGAGGGCGCGTCGAAGTGCTGGTGACCGTATCGGGCAAGTCGGTCCATGCGAGCGTACCGGAAATAGGGGTGAATCCGTTGTATTCGATGGCGAGGTTCTTGCAGGCGATTGAACAGATGAGCTTTGAGCCGGACCCGGAGCACTCGTTCCTGGGACCAACCAGCGTTGCGCCCACATACATAGCGACCGACCAGACGAGCCGCAATGTGGTCCCCGCAGAGTGCCAGGTAGTGCTCGACTTCCGCAACACGCCGAAGGACAAGCCTGATGTCATTATGGAGCGGGTGCGAAACGCGCTCGCCGAATCTCTTGGAGAGGGCGCGCAAGGCGTTGCTACGATCAACGCCGTCACGCTGACGAGCTACACGGGAGTCAGCCGCCCGTTCAGCAACGCGGCCCCTCCCTTCGGCATCGCACCCGATAGACCGTTGGCACGGCAAGCGAAGGCAGCGTTGAGTACGGCGCTAAAGCGGGACATGCCGACCAAAATCTGGCCCTTCTGCACGGACGCCGGGCACCTGGTGAACGCGGGCATCGAAGTAATCGGCTTCGGCCCCGGCTACGAAGAGGTGATACACACGGTGAACGAGCGCATCTCGATTGATATGATGGTCGAAGCGGTGGTGGCGAATGCTGCGATTGCGTTGGGGGTAAGGTAATGACTATTACGTATTACGTATTAGTCAAGGGAGGATACCATGAGGCTTGATCTTGATATGGAGATTCGTATTCCGAGTGGAGAGCGCGCCGGATATTTGCGCAAGGTAGTGCTTGATAGAAACAACGACGTAGCGCAGGTTGTGATGTCAACTGACGAACTGATCCCAAAGAATCTAATTGTGCCCGTAGATATGCTCTCCGAGGGTTCGGGCGGAGATATACTCATCAATTGCACGCCGGACGATTTGAAGGGCCTTACCGAATACACCGAGGAGAGAGTGCCCGTTATTGCCGACGGTTGGGAGATGAGCGAAAACGTCAGCCCTATGGGTGAAGTGTTCCCGGAGAGTACATATGAGCCGATTATGCCCATTGTGGAGGTGCCTAACATACCGGAAGGCTCTATCAGCGTGGACGAGGGCACGGAGATTTGGTGCCTGGACGGGCGCTGGGGCGTGGTAGACGAGGTGCTGACGGACGAAAGCGGCCATACGCAGGCGTTTATTGGCCGTCCCGATGATCAGGAGGAACAGGGCCAGATGGTAGTGAAGCGGTTGATACCGATTCAGCTTGTGCAGGAGGTTGACGCAACAACAGTCGCGCTGAGTTGCAGCCTCGAAGAACTTCCCTCGTACACCGAGGAAGTGAGTGGTCTTGTTGATGAAGAGGCAAATGCTTAGGGTGTGTAGGGGTGTTGGATGAGTCCGCCGATGATTCAGGTGGAGCACGCGACCAAGCGAATAGGGGACAAGACGCTGGTGCAGGACCTCAGCTTCGAGGTGCAGCCGGGAGAGATATTTGGATTTATTGGCCCCAGCGGGTCGGGCAAGACGAGCACCATCCGGTTACTGACGGGAGTGTACGGCCCGACAGAGGGGAGCGTGCGCGTCATGGGCGTTGCACCCACTCACCCCTCGCGCCAGATGCAGGAGCACTTCGGCTACATGCCGCAACTATTCGTGCTGTACCCGAACCTGACAGTACGCGAGAACCTGAACTTCGTGGCCGGGCTTTATGGGCTGAACCCGTTCCGGCGTAAGAGGCGGATAGACGCTTTACTCAAGTTCGTGGAGCTTTGGGACGCACGAAACCGCCTCGCCGTCAACGTATCGGGAGGTATGCAGAGGCGTATCGAGCTTGCTGCCGCGCTTGTACACAATCCGGCGTTGGTGTTCGTGGACGAACCGACAGCGGGTATTGACCCCGTGCTTCGCGGCAAGTTCTGGGAGGAGTTTCGGCGGCTGCGGGACGAGGGGCGCACTGTCTTCGTGACGACCCAGTATGTTGGGGAAAGCGAATACTGCGACCGGGTGGGCGTCATCCGCAAGGGTCGCCTGATAGCTATTGACACGCCCATCGGGTTACGCCGCGCCGCGCTTGGTGGCGACATAGTGGATATAGAAGCGGAACTCAACCCTTCGGTGGTGCAGGCGTTGATGCAGCCCGATTTCGTGACCGGCGTAAAGCCGGTGTCTCGCACGCAGGTGCGGGTCCATGTCCAGGAAGCGGGACCGTCTATACCGGCGCTGCTTGATATTTTGCACGATTCGGGTGCCACTGTGCAGCGCATCGAGGAGTACCGTCCTAACTTCGACGAAGTATTCATCGAGTTAATGAATCAAGACGCCGCACAGCGCGGCGAGGCCGAGGGGGACGCGGAAACTGATTAAGCGATTTATCAGGGCGACCTCCTTCCTGAGCAAGGAGATAGCCGAGGTTCGCCGCCAGCCGCGCCTCGTGCTCTCCCTTGTACTTGGCCCCTTCTTGATACTCTTTCTGTTCGGCGTGGGGTATCAGGGCGAGACCACGAAGCTGTCGGCTATCGTCGTAGTCCCCAGCAGCGGTGGGTACTCTCAGAAAGTCGAGGATTATCGCAAGCTGGTCGGCGGCCAGGTAGACATCAACTCGGTGACGGCGGACCAAAACGCCGCACTCGCCCAACTGAAGCAGCAGCAAGTTGACCTGGTGGTAGTGGTGCCCCGCGACGCTGGAAAGCAGATCGCGTCAGGCGCGCAGGCGGTCTTGCCTATATACTACAACGAAGTTGACCCACTCAGACGAGATTACATCTTATATGCGACGTATCTATACACCAACGAGATCAACAAGCAAACACTCGCCACGGTCGCCGGGCAGAGCCAGCAGAGCGCGGGCGACCTGCACTCCGTGCTCCAACGTATGCGCAGTTCGCTATCGGCTGTCGAGCAGAAGATGGGCCAGGCAGACAGGGCCGGGGCCAGCCAGCAGGTGCGTGGGATGCAAAACTCCTCTTTGCAGGCGCAATTGGCGGTGCTGCTGTTGAGTCAGGCGCTTTCCACTGAGACCACGCTAGTCAAGCCGGAGCAACCACAGAGCGCAACCAACGTGAGCCTGGACCGCAGCCAGAGCGTGGTGAGCAGGATGAACTCTGACCTGCAATCGCTGAACGACGATCTTGCCAGCCCGAACCCCGACAGGCAGAGGGTTCAGACCAGGGTCGGGACTGTGCGCAAAGACCTGGACGACCTGGACGCGCTCACCAAGCAATTCCAGAACATAAATCCGCTGGTGCTTGCCGCGCCCTTCTACGCCCAATCTCAGAACACGGCCCCGATAAAAGTCAGCTTCACCTCTTTCTACGCGCCTGGCGTGCTTGTGTTGTTGCTGCAACATATCGCGGTCACGCTGGCGGCGCTCTCGATGGTGCGCGAGCGGCTGCTGGGCACGGTAGAGCTTTTCCAGGTGACGCCGATACGCCCCGGAGAAATCCTCGCAGGCAAGTACGCCAGTTTCCTCGTCTTTCTGAGCGTCGTAACAGCCGTACTGCTGGCGCTGATGAGCAACGAACTGACGGTCGGCGGGTTCAGGTTGAGTCTGGGGGTGCCTATCCTGGGCGATTGGGCGCTGTTGGTCTTGAGCCTCGCATTAGTAATCCTGGCCTCTGCGGGCATGGGCTTCTTCATTGCGACCATTTCTAAGTCTGAGAGCCAGGCGGTGCAACTCTCGATGCTTATACTGCTCACTTCGGTGTTTTTCAGCGGGTTTTTCCTGCGGTTGGACACGCTCTGGCTTCCTATTCGCGTGCTGTCGTATATGCTGCCCGTTACCTACGGTATTTCAAGTCTCCAGGCAATAATGCTGAGGGGCGGAACGCCGGACCCAATGCTGCTGGCTGCGCTCGCGCTGCTGGGTCTGTTCTTTGGTCTTCTTAGCTTTATCCTGTTTAGCAGGGAGTTTAGACGCGGGTAGGGTGAAGGAGTGGGGTAAGTGGGCGCGTAGTGCATGTCATTTGTCTGCCATAAGTAGTCGTTGGAATCCTTCTTGCTCAAAATGGCGGTCAGTAGTGAGTGCTGTAATGAAGCCTCGCCTACGCATTAAGACGAAGCTTATTGCGTCACATAAAGAGTAGGTTTTATCAAGGCGTGCAAACAGCAGGTCTAGTGCTTCCAAGTGCAGAGTCTTATCCACCCACACCGTTTCGATGTCCCGGTTTCCAAGCAGATCGGAGATGAACGTTAAGGCAGCTAATCGAGGAAGACGTCGTGCATTGGCTAACGCTATGAATTCCACCAACACATAACTATGCGTCAACCGAACAGAGGCACTTTTGTACAATGCTAGAGCTTGCTTGTGCTGTGGCTCAACACGGTGGAGTAAGCAGAGCAAGCCGGATGTATCAAGGAGCATTATGCCTTCTTATGTCCTCTCATGCACGCTTGTCTACATTGGCATACTCGCTCTCTAAGTCGGCATCAATCTCCTCATTGCTAGCGCCCGTTGGGTAGCCCAAATCAACAGTCCCGAAATGCCTTTCGAACCGTTCGCGCGCCACTTGCAACTCAGCCTTTTTCCTTACACTTCGTGCCCGCACCCTTCGCGGTGCGCCGGACGGTTCGTCCTGCTCGTGCTGTTCGTGGAAGTATTGTTCAAGAGATGCTAACACCACCTGGGCAGGTGAGATGTTGGCTTCCGTAGCCTGGCGCTGAATAATATTGTATACTTCGTCGCTCAATTCAACAGTGAGTCTTTGGCTCATTATTTGCCACTCCTAAGCTATCAGAGCTTATCACGAATGCACTCGTACTTCTCTATGTCTCACGCCTGGTGCGTTCATGCCTCTCACGCCTATTGTAGCAAGACCGAGACATGTTGCTAATTGCTTGGTCCCTAAACAGTCGCACCCAAGAACGAGCTTTGCGAGGGCGTGTAAAGCCTGCTTTTGGTCGCTCTTACCCTATTTCGGTGGCGGGACGGGCGCCAGGAACTGTCCGGAGCACCAGCCGACCCATTTGGCATTCTTGCTTGTAGCATCGAGCTTCCACCAGGTAATGCCGTCGGCTGTTTCAGGCCCCCCAATTATGCGCGCGGTCATGCCGTTGGAGAGCACTGTAACTTTGGCTCCTGATAGGCCGGGCGTGGCTCTCATCGTGAGGCCACTGGTTTTGACCTGCGCCCAGCCGTTTACGCCCATCACGCC
>JBBQIC010000011.1:0-25046 GCA_038324555.1 Chloroflexia bacterium | reverse complement strand
AGTGAAGAATCTCTCCGTGGGCGGGGATACTTGGGTATAAGTGGTTCTCCAACATCCAGGTAAACGGAGAGATTCTTCACTTCGTTCAGAATGACAAGGGTGAGCGGGTTCTTCTTCGACAGGCTGCGTAACGTGAGTTATAGATCAGTAGCTGAGAGCGCAGGGCTAACGCAGATAAACGAAATAATCATCATACAGAATAGCCGACTCCGCCCGGCGACTGAGCTCGCGGGCTACAGGACGGCGAACCAGTAAATTAGTAGGGGCAGGTCTCCGTGCCTGCCCTGTTCGAGCACTCCGACGTTTGGGTAAACCACCAGGGTAGGTACGGAGACCTGCCCCTACTAGCAGCGTCCGTGACAACGGATGTATACTGGTGTCTATGAGCACACAATGGTGGATTGGCCTAATATCCAGCTTTTTGGCGAGCGGCGTTGAAGTCGTAGAGGCTGTGACGATTGTGCTGGCCGTGGGCGTAACGAGGGGCTGGCGCAGCGCCTGGATAGGCGTCGTGACGGCTGCGGTAGCTCTGGCCGCGCTGGTGGCTATCCTCGGTCCGGCTTTGCAGACCTTCATACCCCTTGACGTATTGAGAGTGGTTATCGGTACTCTACTTCTTATATTCGGTTTGCAGTGGCTGCGCAAAGCCATCATGCGGTACACGGGCCTGAAGGGGCTACACGATGAGGCGGCGATATACGAGCGTGAAATCGCGGAGTTGAGCGCATCACCAGGGTCTGCGGGTAGTGGCAATAAGCAGGGTATGGACTGGACGGCGTTCACCGTAGCCTTCAAAGGAGTGCTTCTCGAAGGGTTGGAAGTGGTCTTCATCGTCATTACGTTTGGCCTGACCGCCGGGGATATTACACCAGCCCTGCTTGGCTCAATCCTGGCTGCGGTGCTGGTGACGGGTATTGCTGTGGCGGTACACAAGCCATTGAGCCGGGTCCCTGAGAACTCCCTTAAGTTCGTGGTAGGGATAATGCTGACCGGATTTGGCACATTCTGGGCCGGAGAAGGCGTGGGTCTGCAATGGCCGGGCGCGGACGTGGCGATCCTAGGGCTTATAGCCTTTTATGCTGTGACGGCGATCTTGCTGACTGTGGCGTTACGCCAACGGCTGGCTTCAGGCACAGGGAGCGGTAACGTGGTGAGCGGGGCATGAAGTACGTAAAGGGCTTTTTCGCCTTCTGGTACGACTTCATCGTCGGTGATGCGTGGGAGGTGGCGGCAGGAGTGCTTTTGAGCCTGCTTGCGCTCTACGTGGGCGCGGGCATAGTCGGCGGCTCGATGATAAGCACATATGGGGCGTTGATCCTGCCTTTGGTAATTGTAGCGTTGCTGGTCTTCAGCCTGTGGAGAGTGCGCGACTCCACGTAACGGGCAGTGTTATTGCAAATCAATAATAGGGGAGACAAGCAACAGGTCTGATACTTACCTGTTGCTTCGTCTATGACTTGTCAATTACCCCATAGCTAAAGCTAGGGGCTTGTAGCTGAAACCTGACTCTGGCTTCCCTCTAAAGGATACAGAGGTTTCGCTACCATTGGCTGATTGACGACAGCCTCGACTGATTGTTCCGAAGAAAAATCAGCCTCTACGTTACAACACTCACAAAGGAGTATTGACATTGAGAGTTTTACCCGACAAATGTTTACCTATCGGAACCCACTACGCTCAGTTGTTAAAGTGGGTGGATACCGAAGTATCACAAACAGTTCCTTCTTGCTTCCAAGAAGTGCCTTCACCCACGCCTATTATAGCACTTTTACTCCTACTTCTCAACAACCTACTGCTACGGTTGGCTCAATCCCCACTGCTTATGCAGGGGGTCTCCGCCCCAGGGAGAAGCTGATGATAGACAAGGTCCAATTAACGAGCCGTATGCTGAGGCAGGGACGAACCTATGCTTTGGTTAGTCTGCTGAAGGAGAGATGGAATTCAGAGCTAGTGGGCCTTGGGCTGCGACGAGACCTGACTGTTCCATTTGTGACGCCTGCCCCCAAGATACCTCTAAGCATACGTCCTCTGGAGAAAACCGACGTTCCAAAGCTCCTGAATATTAACGCGCCCGGTATCACCGACGGAGGGCGCGAGGAGCGAATGACGCGGCTACAGATGCTTGACGCAGGCATAAATACATGCTACGTAGCCGTTACTGCCGAGGGTGTTCCCTGCTTTATGCAGTGGCTTATCAAACCAAGTGAAAATAGCAAGATGCAGGTATACTTCAAAGGCATCTTTCCTCCACTCGCCTCCGATGAGGTGTTGCTAGAGGGCGCTTTCACCCCTGAAGCTTTCCGGGGCATGGGCATAATGCCTTATACTATGTGCTACCTCGCGGACGAAGCGGCCCAACTTGGAGCGCGCTACGCCATCAGGTTTTCTGGCTACGACAACGTCCCGTCGCTAAAAGGCGGCAAGAAGGCAGGATTCGTGCCCTATCTAATGCGTGTCGAAAAGTGGCGTTACTTCCGCAGACAACTCACCTTTACGCCTCTGCCCGACGGCACGCCTTACCCATTTGATCACCAATTATAGCCTATGATAAACAAGGTCCAATCAGCGAAGCGCATTGTGAAGCAGGGAAGGCTCGATGGTTTGCTATATCTGCTTAAGGAAAGATGGAAGTCAGAGCTAATCAGCTTTGGATTACGACGAGACCTCACCGTTCCGTTCGCGGCTCCTGACCCCAAAATACCTCTAAGCATACGTCCTCTAGAAGAAGACGACATATCAAAGATATTGGATACGAACGCTCCAGGTATCACCGACGAGGAACGTGAAGAGCGAATGACGCGGTTGCAGATGCTTGACGCGGGTATACGCACATGCTACGTAGCTGTTACTGCCGATAATACCCCCTGCTTCATGCAGTGGCTTATCAGACCAGGTGAGAATAGCAAGATGCAGTTATACTTCAAAGGCATATTTCCTCCACTTGCCCCCGATGAGGCGCTGCTGGAAGGCGCATTCACCCCTGAAGCTTTTCGAGGCAAGGGCATAATGTCCTGGGCAATGGCGCGGCTTGTAGAGCAAGAGGCGGGTCTGGGACCGCGCTTCGCTATCACGTTTGTCACTCGCGACAACATCCCTTCGCTAAAAGGCTGTAAGAAGGCGGGCTTCGCGCCCTACCTGACGCGAATTGAGAAGTGGGGCTTCTTCCTCAGACAAGTGACGTTCACACCCCTCCCTGACGGCACGCCTTACCCGTTTGATCTTTGACGCCGGTCTCCAACGGGACCAGTAAGGTACAGGCCCACAAAATAGGCATCGTCTATCGTCTCTGCGTAAGCCTTACAGAGTCGTAGCAGAAAGCCACGTCCATTCATGGAAATCGAAGCGGAAATCGGCGGCAAAATCGGCGTAGATGCTATTGCAGGCAGGCCCCGTGCCAGTTATTCCAACCAATGTAGTGGGGTTTATTTGGAATGAACCGTTTGACTTGATAGAACATAAGTGCTATAATCTAGCCGGATCGGCGCTTCTAATGTGGAAACTAGATTTTTATGTGGAAACTGGAAAGGAGACAAACAGATATGAGAGGCAAGACAGGTATCGTGACTGTGCTGGTCGGCACCGCGAAGGGCGCGTTTTTCTTTCATGCGGACGCCGACAGGCGGGCCTGGAAGATGACCGGGCCGCATCTTGACGGTTGGGAGATATATAGCTTGTACGGCGACAGCCGTGGGAGTGGGGGGAACCGTGTGTTTGCCGGTACGTCCCACTTCGTCTATGGCCCGACGATCCGAGTCAGCGAGGACATGGGGGAGACGTGGACGCAGGTCGAGGCCAGTCCCTCCTATAGCAAGGAAAGCGGCTTCACGCTCAACCGCATCTGGCAGATCGTACCCGGCCATCCTACCGAGCCAGACACGCTTTACGCTGGCGTAGACCAGGCTGGACTCTTTGTGAGCCGTGACAGCGGAACTACCTGGGACGAAGTAACTAGTCTATCCCAGCATCCCACACGGGAGGAGTGGGGACCGGGCAACGGCGGCCTCTGCTTGCACACCATCCTGGTTGATCCGTCCAACCCCCAACGTATGTGGGTCGGTATCTCAGCCGTGGGCGTCTTCCGCACGGACGATGGCGGGCAGAGTTGGAAGACGTGCAACCAGGGATTGCCACAGGTAGTGACGGGTGTGCGCACGCATGACGTGGGCCGATGCGTGCATAAAATAGTCCTCGATCCAAAGGACCCAAAGACGCTATACTGCCAGTTTCACGGTGGAGTCTTCAAGTCAACGGACGCCGCCGACTCGTGGCAAGCTATCGAAAGCGGCCTGCCGAGCAATTTCGGCTTCCCTATGGGCCTCACCGCGTCGGGCGATCTCTTTGTGGTCCCCCTGGAGAGTGATATGCAACGCCATGTGAAGGATGGCCTATTGCGGGTTTACCGCTCTCGTGACGGCGGCGCGAGTTGGTCGCCTAGCGGCCAGGGCCTGCCAGAGCAACCGCATTACGTCGGTGTGCTCCGCGACGCGCTAGCCGTGGATTCTCTTGACCCTGCGGGCGTTTATTTCGGCACAAGCATGGGCGAGGTGTTCTGCTCCCCGGATGGTGGGGAAAGTTGGGACCGCCTGCCAGGCCAGTTCCCACGTATCACTTACATCAAGACGTGGGTGCGGGAGGAGGACTAACGTGGGCATTGAGATCCGCGTTCCTACAATTCTGCGCGACTGCACGGGCGGTCACAATCCGGTCATCATTGAGGCGGTCACCCTCGCTGAGGCTTTGGCGCGGCTCCGTGAGACTTATCCCTTGCTGCGTATTCACCTCTACGACGAGGCGGAACGGTTACGTCCGCATGTGCATATCTACTATAACGAGGAGAGCACCCAGTGGCTGGATCACCTGGACGTACCATTACGTCCAGGTGATCGCCTGGAAATCGTTCAAGCTGTGTCCGGCGGCTAATCCAATTCGGTCAGGACGGGTTTCCCATCTGTTATCGTTAGGATGTACCACCGTACTTAGCGGCAAGTTTCCTGACCGTAGTCGAATTGCGCAGCGTTGCGGGCATACCAATTGTCTTTTCAAGTAAGCCACCGGAAAACGCAGATTCACTCATTCTAGTGCGGCATAGCCAATATATCTCGCGTCCATGAACGTGAAACTCGTCTATGGGGGTGCGAAAATCCATAAGCTTTTGCTGCACCTGGTCAGATGGTGGGGCCGGCAGGAAAGCGATGTACAGTGAAGCATCTTCTTCAGCGCGTTCGGCAATCGGAAAAGGTTGGTAGTTGGCTATCTTTACGAGTTCGGACGCCGATCTTATGAAGGTCGGTACCTGGTATCCGAGCGACTTGTGAAGGAAACTCCCGATCTGCTTTTCAAGCGACTGAACGTTTTCGGCTGGCGCTTCAAAGATCACGTTACCGCTTGCAATGAAGGTTTCAACCTTTTGAAATCCGAGCGACTCGAAAAGCTTGCGAAGGTCGTCCATCTTGACGTTATGCCCGCCAACGTTGATAGCGCGCAGAAAAGCTATATACAGTTCTGTAGCGGTCGGTTGTAGCCCCAAGAGAAAACCCTCCTGATGGTCGAAAGTCGTCGCAACACGCAGCCTGCGCATGGGAGTGCCAGAGATTCGTGCCTATACCGAGGCCCGGCAGCGATGATGGTTGAGCGCGGCCTTCCCGTAGATTATACCACCATCTACAGGGTCAATATCTAGGAGAAGAGCCACGGTGCAACCCCCCTCTGACGCCTCCGGGTAGAAGACGTGCGCCTTATCGAAGGCAAGCTCGAACGTCTGCATACGGGCCGGGTTCTTATGCAACAGATAACCCAGGTCCGTAGCTGGCGGCTGGCTATACGTGATCGTCAAAAGCATGGTTTGTCTTTTACCTCCTCACTACGCAACTTACGGGTTGCGGCGCACAGCGAACCCTTTCTGCCAGGCGAAAACCGCCGCCTGCGTGCGGTCCATCATGTGCAGCTTGCTCAGTATATTGCTTACGTGCCCCTTCACCGTCTTCTCGCTGATGACCAGCCTCTCGGCTATCTCGGCGTTGAAGAGGCCGTCGGCGATAAGCCGCAGCACTTCCAACTCGCGGTCGCTCAAGTCGGTGAAAAGGTCTGGAATATCTTTCCTCGTGCCGCGAAGCTCTTGTACCACGCGGGCCGCCACCCGTGGGTGCAGCACAGATTCGCCACGCGCCGCCTTGCGCACGATGTCGCCCAGTTCATCCGGGCCAACGTCCTTTAATACGTAAGAGAGCGCGCCAGCACGCAGCGCCGGGAAGATATACTCGTCCTCGTGATAGGACGTGAGCACAATCACCTGCGAATGCGGGCTGACCTGCTTTACCTGCCGAGTCGCCTCCACTCCGCCTATGCCCGGCATCACAAGGTCCATGAGCATCACGTCGGGAACAAGCTCCGCAGCCACGCGGACAGCAGTCTCTCCCGAATCGGCCTCCCCCACGACAAAGTAGATCAGGCTGCACATCGAGGAAGGCTCTTGGTGATGTTCCTCACGTCCATGACCACCCTGCGCTTTGTCTCTTGCGCTTCGGGTGTCGTTACTTGTACTGGGGTTTGTTGAATGGCGGTTGCAATCATGTCGTTCCTACCTTTCTTGCGTCTATTAGTTTGATGGCCTTTGTTGGTGGCTGGCTTCAGCATAGCGGAAAGAAGCGTCTGTGCTACGGGTCTGGGGGTCTGTTCTCAACAGGACTTTGGACGGCGTGGGGGGACCGCTTTAGGCGGGGGGCATAGGGTGTTGAGGGGCTTGCGCGGTTGAATGCGGTTGCCGTCCATTGGCGGGGCAGCACAACCCGTAGGGGCGCACAGCCGTGCGCCCCTACCCCAAACAACATCAGGGGATACCCGATAGTAGTAGCCAATATAAGCATCTCCGAAGGGACCTTTACCTTATTGTAGGGCCTGATTAGGACCGCTACAATAAGTGCGAATGTTCTTCTACTTGAACATTTTTGGTATCCGCATGATATGGTGTGTACTTAGCGTAGCAGCACAACCTTGTTTCCCAGTTTACCCAGCCTAGCGTACCACGCATTTAGCGCACTTGGGAGCAACCTGGTTGGGTGTCTGTCTTTATAGAGAAAGGCAAATACACGGCAATGAGAGATAACACTAGATGGAGAGTGTGGAAGCACATATTGGCGGCGATAGCGCTGCTGGTCGCGGGCGTTGTGATTTCGGACGCTGCCCTGGCGAACAAGACTGCGGCCCGGTTGAACGGCGCAGATACGACCACTCCACTATTGACGGATACCGCCACCGCTACTGCCACTGACCTCGCGTCAGCTACAACTGTGGGCACGCAAACAGTTACTCCAACAGGCGCTCAGTTGTTTATCACGTCACCGCAGGCTTTTCTTTCAACAGGGGCCTTGCCAAACACGCTCGACCTGTTGGTGCGCGTGACAGACGAAAACGGCAACCCCGTGAGCGGAGCCAGCGTAAGCGCGTCTGTGAATCTTCATTCTGGCAGTTGGTACGGATCTTTAGCTGATAACGGCGACGGCTGGTATTCGGTGTGCGACGCCGGGCAGTTTGACGACCTATTCGGTTCTATTATGGTTAACATTTACGCCCAGAAAGCGGGCTATATAAGCGGTAGGACCACAATAACAGCGTCGCCAGGCAACATATGCAACGCATCGGGCACCTTTACTCCAACGCCCATCGGCACATGGTTCCCTTTCACACCGACCAGCACTTCCACCCCCATGTGCGAGGCGGGTTGGAATATGCTCAACAACCCCGATGACCTCACCGGCAATAGCACCCTCAATAGCGTGGCCGCACTCTCCCCGACCGATGCGTGGGCCGTAGGTTCTTATACGGATGACGCCAGGTTGAAGCACGCGCTCATAGAGCATTGGGACGGGGTTGCGTGGACCTGGATTGCCAACCGAAACCCCGGACAGTCAAGCGATGAACTCTACGCAGTGGCGGCTTTTGCAGCCAATAACGTTTGGGCCGTAGGTTACTCTTCTTCAGAGGGACTGAGTCTCATACTGCATTGGGATGGCGCGCAGTGGAATATCGTAGTATCCAACCTCGTCTCCGGTGGGAGATTATACGGCGTGACCTCTATTAGCCCGAACGACGTTTGGGCCGTAGGCTCTGTGGGCGCTTCCATCAATCAAACATTGATAGAACACTGGGACGGCAATGTGTGGACTACTGTGTCAAGCGTCAGCCCCAACCCTGACATCAACGTTCTCAAGAGCGTATCGGCTGTCTCAAGCAACGACGTTTGGGCTGTGGGTTACGCGGGACGAAGCGCAGTATCAGCGTTGGTGGAACACTGGGACGGCTCTCAATGGAGCCTGGTCTCTACGCCAAGTCAGGGCGCGGGGGTTCGTATACTGCGCGGTGTGACCGCGCTCTCCGCGAACAATGCATGGGCCGTCGGGTACACCAGCAGCTCAGACAACAGAGTTCATACGACTACTATCTTGCACTGGGACGGCACACAGTGGAGCGTGGTTCCAAGCCCCAACAATAGCGGCGTTTGCGAACTCTGGGCGGTAGAGGCAGTGTCGGCAAACGATATTTGGGCGGTGGGCAATACCATCGGCGATGTTTTTGGGAGCCTAACCGAGCACTGGGACGGCGCGCAGTGGAGCATCGTATCTAGCCCTAACGCCGCCTCCGGTTGCAACGACCTGTTTGGCGTGTCCGCCGCATCTTCGGGAGACCTTCTAGCGGTCGGTGGATGCGGCATCTATTCCGTCGCGTACTCTATGCGCTACAAGGGCGACACTTGTGCCAGTCCAACTCCCACATCTACCCGCACCTCTGCGCCTATAATTACCCTCACCCCTACGCTCACATGCACCCCAACTATTACGCCTACGGCTACCCCAGGTTGCGATCAGTGGTCAGTCATGTCAAGTCCTAATGTGGGACCATTTGACAACTCACTCCATGGGGTGGCAGCCACCAGCGCCAGTGATGTGTGGGCCGTCGGGTCCTACAGTGGTTTACAGAGTACGCTAATTGAGCGCTGGAACGGCACTCAGTGGTCAATTGTGCCCAGTCCTAACCCTGGATCCTTTAACAACTCACTAAGCGCCGTAGCCGCTTTCAATGCCAACGACGTGTGGGCTGTCGGGTTTTACAGCAATATCAATAGTGGCCCGCGCCAGACGTTAGTTGAGCACTGGGACGGCTCTCAGTGGTCCGTTATACCCAGTCCTAATCAAGGGTCAAGTACCAACGAATTATATGCCGTGACCGCAGTCGCTGCTAACGATGTGTGGGCGGTCGGATACTCTACTGATCCATATCAGGTGCTCACACAACACTGGAACGGTAGCCAATGGGCCATCGTGCCCGCTACCAGCCCTGGAGCAAATTTGAACGTGCTACGGTCGCTATACGCGGTCTCTACCAACGATGTGTGGACAGTTGGATTGTACGGCAGTTTTGGCCCATATCAAACGCTCATAGAGCATTGGGACGGCGCTCAGTGGTCAATTGTGCCCAGTCCTAACCCTGGATCAAGGGGCAATGGGCTATATGCAGTAGCCGCAGTCGCTGCTAACGATGTGTGGGCCGCCGGATGGAGCTTCGATAGCGGCAATCCTGTACGTCCACTAACGGAGCATTGGGACGGTTCACAGTGGTCCGTTATACCCAGTCCTGGCCTTGGGTCCGGCGACAGCCCTAACCCATTAACTGGGTTGGCTGTGCTGTCGGCTAACGACGTTTGGGCGGTAGGCACATACAACGAGGACACGGCTGCTCCCCAGAAATTGGTGCTGCATTGGGATGGCACACAGTGGAGCATCGCGCCCGACCCCAACGTGAATAGCCTTGGCGACTATTTCTATGGGGTAACAGCGGTCTCCGACAGCGACGTGTGGGCAGTGGGTTGGTCCAAAAGCGGAGGCGTCCAAAGAACCTTGATTGAGACATACTCTTGTCCGCAATTGACACCCACCAACACTCCCATCGGCTCTTATACCCCAGTTCCTACCAACATTCCTACGTCTTCCTATACCAGCACACCATCGAACACCCCAACCACGACTCGCACACCCACAAACACGTACACGTCTACTATTACTCCAACGCGCACTATTACTCCAACACCCACTAGGACGACAGCACCGATTAATACGAACACAATTACCAACACACCGACAGTTACGAATACGCCTACAATTACCAACACACCTATACCGGCCATTTGCGAACCCGTTGTCTGGATGAGCGCGGTCAATGTCACAGTCACCGCCAACACCATCCAGAAGACAGGCGGGGCAGGCTCGACGTGGGACGCTGGAGCCATTTCCACACGCGCCATCGTATCGGGCGACGGTTACGTGTTCGCCACCGTGGACGCGCTGAACACCTATCGCATGTTCGGCCTCAGCAACGGCGACACCAACCAGACCTACACTGACATAGACTTCGCGGCATATTTGGCGGGTGGCAACGTCATGGTATATGAGGGCGGAGTTTCCAAGGGTAATTTTGGCCCAATCGCTTTGGGTGACACGGTGAAGGTGGCTGTTGAGTCTAACCGCGTGAAATACTACCGCAATTCGACCCTACTCTACACCAGTGTGCTGACGCCCGTCTACCCTTTGCTGCTCGACACTTCGATCAACAGCACAGGCGGCAAAGTATCCGGCGCCTATATCTGCGGGACCAACCTCGGACCTAACACCAACAACACTGCTACGGTTACATCTACTCGGACGGCCACTTCTACCTCTACGAACACACCTACACCCACAAATACGTTCACGCCCAGTAACACACGTACACCTACTAACACCTTCACCCCCACCAACACCTTTACTCCGAGCAACACACCTACGCTTACCAACACGCCCCTCTGCGGCTTGAACTGGAACCCATACACAAGCGCCAACATCGGAGCCAGCCCCAATGCGCTCGCCGCAGTAACGATTGTTGGGTACGCTGACGTATGGAGCGTGGGATCATATTCCAATGGCAGCGCAAACCAAACGCTGACAGAGCACTGGGACGGCGCTCAGTGGAGCGTGGTTCCAAGCCCCAACAACGGCGTGAATCACAACTACCTGACCGCAGTCTCGGCGGCATCGTCCAATGACGTGTGGGCAGTCGGCCACTACATTAGCGGCGGCGTCTACCAAACGCTCACGATGCACGGGAACGGCACGCAGTGGAGTATAGCGTCCAGCCCCAACGTTGGCACGGGCACCAACTACCTGCAAGCCGTTGTGGCGGTCTCTACAAACGACGTTTGGGCGTCAGGCTTCACCTGTTACAGTGGATGCAACCAGGCTCAAACGCTGATAGAGCACTGGAACGGCACACAGTGGAGTGTGGTCAACAGCCCTAATATCAGTGGAAGTTCCGACGACTACTTGTTCGGGATGACAGCAATAGCGGCCAACGACGTATGGGCCGTCGGCTATTACACCAACTGCCCTGGGTGCTATGGATATAACCTGACACTGCACTGGAATGGTTCGCAATGGAGCATAATACCCAGCCCCAGTATCGGGCCAAGCACCGACTCTCTTTATGGAGTGAGTGGCGCATCGTCGGGCGACGTGTGGGCGGTCGGGCATAACTACATTCCGGGGATCGGCAAATGGCAGACTTTGATGCTCCATTGGGATGGCACCCAATGGAGCGTCGTAAGCAGTCCGAGCGTGAGCGGGGCCAGCAACTTCCTGCAAGGGGTAGCGGCGGTCTCATCAGGCGACGTGTGGGCCGTTGGTCGCCTCGAATACCCCTCTATACGCACGCTGACGTTGCATTGGGACGGCTCGCTGTGGAGTGTTATCCCCAGCCCTAACAACGGCTCTGGAAACAATAGCCTGGACGGGATCGCCGCTCTCGCGCACGGAGATGTATGGGCGGGAGGCCGGGCGGATACCCGCACCCTCGTAGAGCGATACAACGATCCATGCGTTACCCCAACCGCTACTATAACGCCCGGCGGCCCTACTCTTACCCCTACCGATACCTTTACTGCGACCAGCACTCGCACACCTACCTATACTCTGACTGTGACAAATAGCCCTACGATTACTCCCACTCGCACGCCTACTCGTACATTCACTTCGACCTATACTCCAACGCCCAGTTATACCCCCGGCTGCGGGCTGGCATGGAACCCCATGACAAGTCAGAATGTTGGAACTAGCAACGTGTTAGTTGCAGTCGCTGCTGTGTCGGCCAGTGATGTGTGGGCGGCGGGGCAGTATTACAGCAGTACCATAGGAAGCAACCGCACGCTCATAGAGCATTGGGACGGCGCTTCATGGGCCGTCGTGTCCAGTCCGAACGTAGGTACGGGCAACAACTACCTCACGGCTGTGACAGCAATTTCGCCTGCCGACGTGTGGGCTGTTGGCTACTACGGCAATGCAGGAGCGGGTCGAACCCTGGCGCTGCATTGGGATGGCGTTATCTGGAGCATAGTATCAAGCCCCAACCTCAATGCTGACAATTCCCTTTCGGCTGTTACATCTATCTCAACAAGCGACGTGTGGGCCGTAGGCATCACCTGCACCGGCAGTTGTCAGAGCGGCACGCAAACCTCTACTCTGATGGAACACTGGAACGGCAGTGCGTGGAGTATTGTAGCCAGCCCTAACGTCTCCATCAACAACTATATGAATGCGGTAGCGACAGTATCAAGCAATGACGTATGGGCGGTTGGAGCGTCTAACGGGTGTTACGGGTGTGCGTTATCTACACTTATAGAGCATTGGGACGGCGCGTCATGGACCATAGTGTCCAGTCCGAACACGGGGTCAAGCAGCAACACCCTATCCGGGGTCGCGGCGCTTGCGAGCAACGACGTATGGGCAACCGGATACTACTACAACGGTAGCTTGTGGCGCACCCTGGCAGAGCATTGGAACGGGAGCGCGTGGAGCATTGTAGTCAGCCCCAACGTGGCGGGCACGAGCAATCGCCTGCAAGCCATAGCAGCGGTATCGTCAAATGACATTTGGGCGGTGGGCAACTTCGCTGATTACAACCAGACGCTGACGATGCACTGGAACGGGAGCGCATGGAGCGTAGTGTCCAGCCCCAACGTCGGAGGAGGCAACCACCTGGACGGTGTAGCGGCGGTGGCGGGTGGCAACGCATGGGCAGTAGGCGCGGCGGGCGGTCAGACGTTGGTCGAGCGGTATGCGGACTCGTGCCCTTCGCCCACTAGCACCCCCACGCAAATACCACCTACGAACACCGCAACTAACACGCCTACCGATACCGCCCCCGTAACGAGCACAGTGACTAATACTCCTACACCGACAGATGTTCCTACTGATACACGTACAAACACGAGCACTCCCACCAATAATCCGACTGAAACGTCGAGCAATACACCTACAGCCACAGCCACAGCTACGGCCACGAACACCGCAACCAACATACCCAGCAATACACCGACCGCAACCCTGACCAGCACATCAACAAATACCCCTACCCCCACAGATACTCCGACTGGCACTCCAACTGACACACCCATCGCAACCCCTACTTATACCAGCACGGCAACACCCACCATAACCCCTACAAACACCCAGACGCCCACCGCAACGCCCGTCTTGTGCCAGGCAGTCGGTTGGGTCAACCGCGTAAACGTAGCCGTCACCGGCGGCAACACGATACAGAAGAACGGCGGAGCTGCTTCTACCTGGGACGCGGGCGCGGTGTCCAGTCTAGCCATAATCTCAGGCGATGGCTACGTGCAGGCAACGGTAGACGCGCTAAACGCCTACCGTATGTTCGGCCTCAGCAACGGCGATACCAACCAGACCCACACAGACATAGACTTCGCGGCCTATATGGCGGGCAGCGCCCTCATGGTCTACGAGAGGGGCCTGAACAAAGGCAGCTTCGGTAGCCTATCTATAGGAGACGTGATACGTGTAGCTGTAGAAGGTGGGGTAGTCAAGTATTATCGCAACAGCACGCTTTTCTACACAAGCCCCAGCGCACCTAACTATCCTCTCCTGTTGGACACCTCAATAAACAGTTCGGGCGGGCGCGTATCCAACGCCTACATATGCGGAGCCAACCTCGGCCCTGGCGCTACGCTTACCCCTGTGTCTACACTAACGCCTACTCAAACCCGCACGTCTATTCTTACAAGCACAGCCACATCTACACGTACCCTTACCGCTACCTCAACCGCTACACCGACGACCGCAAGCACAGCTACTGTAACCTCGACGATCACGCCCACAACTGCCAGTACCAGTACACTAACAAACACGTCCACAGTTACAAACACCCCAACTGCTACCGTTACACCAGGGTGTGAAGCAGGCTGGTACCTCAATAACCCCGCTGTCGTGACTGCTGACGCCGTGTTAGACAGCGTGGCGTATATCTCGCCATCTGACGCCTGGGCGGTGGGTTACTATGATAATTTTTCGGGGCCTTCTCACACATTGATCGAGCACTGGGACGGCGTCCGGTGGACGCTGGTGGATAGCCCCAACGTTGGAACGGGAAGTAACGAGCTTTTTGGGGTGTCGGCATTCGCGGCCAACGATGTTTGGGCAGCAGGCGGCGCCGCTAGTACTGGCGGTACTGTGGTATTGCTGCACTGGGATGGCTTGCAGTGGAGCGCAATCTCCAGTCCCAACTTCCCACTAGGCGCAATCCTTCAAGGAGTTGTCGCCATTGCATCGAACGACGTGTGGGCGATTGGCTATCTGAGGTCGTCGTCCGTCACTCAAACCGTTATCCTTCACTGGAACGGCATTCAGTGGAGCGTGGTGCCTAGCCCCAGCCCAGACGCCAGCAGCAACAACCTCTTGAGCGTATCAGCGATTTCGAGTAACGATATTTGGGCCGTTGGCTACACCGGCTTCCATACGTTGGCGGAGCACTGGAACGGAACATCATGGAGCGTGGTGCCCGGACCAGATGCCGGCGCGGGGTCTTACCTCTCCGGAGTCGTCGCAATTTCGACAAGCGACGTTTGGACCGTGGGTCGAGCGGGAGCGCCCAACATTACTCTTATTGAGCATTGGGACGGGACTCAGTGGACTATAGTATCCAGCCCCAGCCCCGGTACCTCTAGCCAACTTGCGTCCATTACTGCCATTTCAGCCAACGACGTGTGGGCTGTAGGCTATGGCTCCTTTGGAACCTTAGCAGAGCATTGGGACGGCAGTACGTGGAGTGTGATCCCCAGCCCGAACGGGGGAGCGAACACAAACTTCGTGCGTGCAGTGGCTGCCGTATCCTCGAACGACTTATTGGCTGTTGGCCGATATTCCGATGACACATCTGGCGGCCCTTATGCGCTTTCCATACGCTACAAAGGCTATACCTGCCCCGACCCAACGCCCACAACTACTTACACGTCTACAATTACCCCCACACGCACGATTACAGCAACACGCACAGTTACCCTCACACCTACCAGGACCATAACACCCACCATTACATCTACAAATACGAATACACCCATACCAGCCATCTGCGAACCCGTGATCTGGACGAATGCGGTCAATGTCACAGTCACTGGTAGCACGATACAAAAGACAGGTGGGGTAGGCTCGACGTGGGATGCGGGAGCCATCTCCACGCGCGCCATTGTATCGGGCGACGGTTACGTGTTCGCCACCGTGGACGCGCTAAACACCTACCGCATGTTCGGCCTCAGCAATGGTGATACTAACCAAACCCACACAGATATTGACTTCGCGGCTTACATGGCGGGCAGCACCCTCATGGTCTACGAGAGGGGCCTGAACAAAGGCAGCTTCGGTAGGCTGTCTGTGGGAGATATAGTGCGCGTTGCCGTTGAGGGCGGTATAGTGAGATACTACCGCAACGGTGTGCTCGTGTATACCAGCGCGTCAAGTCCTAACTATCCGCTGTTGCTGGATACTTCGATCAATAGCAGCTTCGGGCGCGTATCCAACGCCTCTATATGTGGAGCAAGTCTCGGCCCGAACGCCACATTTACCCCTGCACCTACATTTACTCCGTAAGTGTACAGAATAGGGGTAGAGAAGATAGCCGTGTAGAGGCGAACCTTGTGTTCACCCTCTCCGCATACCACATAGCCCCGTGTGCATACCGCTTCGTCAAGAGGGTGAACACAAGGTTCGCCTCTACACGGCTATCTTCTCTACCCCTATTCTGAACATTAACTTTACTCCCCACCCTTGACAAACAAGAACATTTGTACTATCGTATGCACATGGGCATGCAGGTACCAACAAGAGTAGATGTAGGGACAGGAGTACGGGTCAGCGCGCTGGCAAGTGGCAGCTCAGGAAATGCGTACCTCGTGGAAGCGGCGGGCATCAAACTGCTCTTCGATGCGGGACTGAATGCGGGGACATTGGAATACCACCTGCGGCAGCGTGGCACATCGGCCTCGCAGCTATCAGCCATCTTCGTCAGCCACGAACACATAGACCACATACGTGGCGCGGGTATACTGGCGAGGCGCTATAGGCTGCCAGTGGTTGCCAGTGAAGGCACGTTCCTGGCGGGGGAATACCAATTAGGCATCCTTCCTGACAAGGTTGTACAGCCAATTGGCCGCGAAGTACACATAAGCGACGTGACTGTGCGTACCTTTGCCGTCTCTCATGACGCTGCGGAGACAGTAGGCTTCTGGATTGAAGTAGGGGGCCGCAATATCGTCATCTGCACCGACCTCGGCTGTGAGACGGCATCTATTCGCGAGCCATTAGAGGCAGCCGACCTGCTGGCGCTGGAAGCGAACCACGACGTGCAACGCCTCTGGCATGGCCCCTATCACCCTGGCCTCAAGAGGCGCGTGGCTGGACCCCACGGCCATTTGTCGAATGACGAGGCCGCCCGTCTCATCTCCGAACTGGCCCGTGATGGTCGCCCGCGCACGGTCTGGCTGGCCCATCTCTCCGCCGCCAATAATACTCCTGCCCTCGCCCTTGATGCGGTAACCGAGCCTCTGAACAGGGAAGGCTGCACTCATCTGGAAATCGCGGTCCTTGCGAGAGACAGACCCAGCCATATCTGGCGCTCAGGTGAATCACACAAATCTGAAGCAGTGTCAGCAGCATTGGAAGCGTCATAAGCGGGCATCTTCGCACCCATGTGATCAACTATGGTAAGATCAGGGGGCAACTAAGGAACAAGGAAGGAGTAACTAATGATTCCCGATAGCATCAAAGATCGCCTCGATGAGCAAGAAATCGAGTTCCTGGAGAAAGCGTTGGAGGTATACAACGAGCAATCAGACCACACCAATCCTATTCTGGCTGCGGGCATTGCACGTTCCCTAAGATGGAGGATCACGGGACCTGAACTGAACAAGTTCGTCCGTAAACTCCATAGCAGAGGCTTTGTTCTGGGTCCGAAGAACGTGGCGGGCGGCCCTGCATTTTCGCTGGACCCCACAGTAACTGGCTCTGAGTAACAGCCTCAGCTATACTCCGGCTACTTTGGCTCCCTACGATAGTTGGTATGCGTTTCATAAGTCGCAACAACTTTGACAGGTCTGAACCCAACAGAGCTAGAGCTGGTGCAAAGTCGCTATATGCGCGAATCTTTATTCACCGCAGAGTAACTATGAGCGGGGGCACACCACCCGTGGATGAAAATGGGAACGCACCCGTAGGGGCGCACGGCCGTGCGCCCCTACCCGCCAATTATCCTATTTTCATATTAGGCACAGAGAACGCATTGGACCTATATTTATTATTGGTCCTCTGCGTTCTCTGTGCCTCTGCGGTGAATATAGCTTTCGACTTTGCACCAGCCCTGCCAACAGAACAGGATATGGTGGTACACTCCGTGCATAGTGTATATAGTGGAGCGACAGCCGGACGTGTGCCGCTCTTATCTTACCAGGTTCGTGCCGCATGAATAGGTGCGGGCATGAAGAAGTATACGAAAGGAGAATTAACATGGGTGAAGGATTAGGCGACAAGCTAAAAGGCACAGGTGAAGAGGCGGCGGGCAAGGTTCAACAGGAAGCTGGGCGCGCCACCGGCAACACCGACCAAGAGGCCAAGGGCGCAGCCAAGCAGGTTGAAGGCAAGTTTGACCACGCCAAAGGCGACGTCGAGGGCGCTCTAGGCAACGCGAAAAGAAACGTCGAAAACGCCATCAACGACGCCACGAACTAACGCGCAATAGCTCAACATAGCAGTTGGCGGTGGTGGTCTAGAAATATAGAAGCGAAAGCCTTGTTGCAGTAATCGTAATAACCTGGCCAGCCGATTTCTGACGCCACCGCCAACTGCATATATCCAGCAACTTACAGCTATCTAAGTTGATAGTTACTATGAAACAAGACAAACATAGAATGGCTTGTGCTTATTATTGTTCAAGTGAGGTGGAGGAAGGAAAATGCGCAGCCAGCCTTTAAGCAGGCGCTATCTCACCGTCATTCAGGCGACATTGTCTGTGATTGTGGCTCTAGCTCTCTTTGACTTCGCTGGGGGCTTTCGTGCGCAGCGAAGTTTGCTGACATCAGGCTCCGGTCCTGCTGGAAGCTTGGATATTCGCATAAACCTCAGTGGGCTTGCAGGCACGGGTCCTTTCCAGCTAGCAGCTTCTACCCACCCCGGCGAACTTTCATCACCACCTATGGCCTTTGATGCGTTGAATAGCCAGGCTGGGGGCACACTTAATGTATCGTGGGATGCAGACACAGGTATCCCACGCTTCCTTACTGGTAACATTGCTTCTGCCTGTATACCCTACAATCCCACTGCGGCGGAACGGGGCAATCCACTTGCCATTGCGCGTGGCTTCCTTGACGGGAACCGTGACCTCTTCAAGCTCGATGCTGTCGCCAGAGACTTTGGCGTTGGCAGACTGGAGCCTGATAAGCAACTCGGTTTCTCCAATGTTCGCCTACCTCAGGTATATAAGGGCGTGCCGGTTTTCGGCAAGCAACTGGTCGTGCATCTGGATCAAAAGGGGCAAATAGTGGCTGTGAACGGCCAGTACGCACCGGGCCTGAGCATTCCGACCCAACCGAGCATCACTAAAGGGCAAGCCGAACAGGTAGCCCTCGACGATCTAAAAGAGAACCTCCTCGACCTTTCCCAGAGCGCAAACGTCAAGGCGAATCTTCTCGGAGATAAGACCGCTCTCGCTGTGTACGTTGATGACAACGGCAAGGCTACGCTGACGTGGAGGGTGGGGGCGCTGACCGATTCGCCTATGGGCGAGTGGACTATCTTCGTCAACGCCCATCGTCCGGTGGTAGTCCATGCTATTGACGGCCTCGACAACGCTAAGAACCGCCAGACGTACAGCGCGGGGAAGGGTACTGACATTCCTGGACGGTTGCTGGCCCAGGAAGGGGAACGCACGTCGGACCCGATAGGGCAAGCGGCTCACGATGCTGCGGGCAAGGTCTACGACTACTATTTCAACACCTTCAAGCGCGACGGCATTGACGGGCAGGGCAGCCCGATGGTCTCCACTGTGCATTATGGCTCTGACCCACAGGACGCCGAGAATGCGGCGTGGATAGGCGAGGCGCACCAGATGGTGTATGGAGACGGTGGGCGTATCTTTAGGCCACTCGCCTATTCGCTCGACGTGGTCGGACATGAGTTTACACATGGCGTCACAGATAGCACCGCCCAACTCATCTACGAAGGTCAGGCTGGCGCACTCAACGAGTCGTATTCTGACATCTTCGGCGCGATGATAGACCGAGCCAACTGGACCATAGGCGAGACAATTGTCAAATCGCCTCCTTTCCCTGTGCCCTACCTTCGCAGCTTGCAAGACCCCGAGTTGGGGGGCAAGTACGATCCTAATGACCCGCTTGCAGGAATAGGACAGCCCGGAACTATGAGCCACTACGCTAAATTGCCCAACAGCCGTAAAGCTGATAACGGTGGGGTACACATAAACAGTGGTATCCCCAGTCATGCGGCTTACTATGTCGCGCAGGCCATCGGCAAGGAGAAGATGGAACAGATTTACTACCGCACGTTGACACAGTACATCTCACCTGACGCCAATTTCCTCGACGCGGGGCGCGCTACAGTGCAGGCGGCAACGGACCTGTATGGAGCGACGGAGGCTAACGCGGTTCGCACAGCTTTCGGGCAGGTGGGCATTGATCTGGGAGGGTCTCAGACCGGCCCTGTGCCGTCCCCAACACCCAGTACGCAGACGCCAGCGCAACCAGCCCCATCCACTCCGCCACCTGCGCAACCGTTGCCCACGGGCTGCCGCGAACTGATCGCCAATGGCGGCTTCGAGGGCGCTACAGGCTGGAAAGAAGTATCCTCCAGCAATACGCAGATAATTGACCCGGAACTACCTCATACAGGGACAGAAAGCGCATGGCTCGGAGGCACAGACAAGGAGTCGGTGCAGTATATTTATCAAGAAGTTTCCGTGCCCGCCAACGCCACGTCCGTAAAACTGAATTATTATCGCCTCATGAATGAGGAGTTCTCCGGGCTGCGAGGGCTATTTGCGACCGACGCCACCTTCACGGCAGTTCTTGATGACGCCAAAGGCAACCAGATCGCCAGCATCGAGAGTATGTCATCAGCTAAAGGTGACGACAAATGGCGACAGGCCCAATTCGACCTGACGCGCTATGCAGGCCAGACTATCCGCCTCGTTTTCACCGCCGAGAACCCGCGCGGCAACGTGAGCAGCCTCTTTGTGGACGACGTGACCCTTACAGCATGTACCACCGGTCAGGGTCCCGCTGCCCCTACTACCTCCTCTAAGGACCAGGTTTACGTCGCAGGGCACGTCACGGACGCAGACACGGCGCGTGGCATAGCTGGCGCGCAGATATTCATCCTGAAACCTGGCATGACCGCTTCAACCGCCGCCTCAGACAATGAAATCACTGACGACGAAGTACTAACTTCTGGCGCTACCGACAGCCGTGGCAGCTACCAGACCACGGATCCAGTGGCACGAGGCCGGACATATAGCGTCGTGATCATAGCCAGCGGCTACCGGCCCGTGCTGGCGGATGGCGGAGCGACCCTTCCGTCCAGTGCAGGCAACCCGACGCCGCTCAATGCCACCATGCGCAGAGGACGCTAGAAGGCCGTTATGGAAGCCACCGCCCTTCCGCCGAATGGAGCCGCGAAGGCACAGCATGTCTGCTGCATCTGTGGGGAGCCAGTCTCGCCGCCATATAACCTGATCGGCCAGCGTATCTATTGTGACCGCCATTTCGCCGTCGTGAACAGGCATCACCATGGGTTCTGGCGTTCGACTATCGTTCAAATATTGGCCATGGGACTGTTCAGCATTGTGGTCGGTCTTCTCGCCCCTTACATCGAACCACTAGAAGATCCCTGGCGTGTGCCTGTGGGCCTTGCAGTAGTATTGGTACCGACGGTCTTATGGCTCTCCTACTTCTACCTGCTCGACCGAGTGCGACCTGAGCCTAAGACTCGCGTCCTGGGGGTCTTCTTGCTGGCGTTGCTGCTGACCGAGGCGGCGGGCTACTCCTTGCTGCGATGGTTTCGGGTGGACGATTGGGCAGCTAACTTGGGCGCTACTTCGCTTCTAGCCTCCATCCTGATCGCAGGCTTCATTTGGCAGGCGATAAGCTACACTGCTGTGCGCATCGTAGTATATTCAACAACCGAGTTTGACGAACGCATGGACGGCATAATTTACGGCACAATGGCCGGGCTTGGAGTGGGCACACTTCTCAACCTGCACTATATACTCGACAATGGCGGTGTGACGCTCGGCCCCGGCGTAGTGCATATCGTCACTACGGCTCTAGCCCAGGCTTCATTCGGCGGTATAACCGGCTACTTCATGGCGCAGGCCAAGTTTGAGCACAGACCAGTGTGGTGGATACCGGCAGGGGTTGCGATAGCGGCCATTCTGAACGGCCTTTTCAGGTGGTCAGTCAGCGAAGTAAGCGCCGATGGCCTTACGGTTGCCCCATGGCGCTCCCTGGTACTCGGCTTGATAGCGTCGCTGGCGGCGTTCATTGTGCTCCTCGCACTCATGCGTCAGGCTATGCGGGAGTCGCCATCTGGGATGGTAGGCTGACGCAATATGCACTTTGATAAGTGCATAGTAATGATTCACCTTACGCAGTGGGGTAGCAAGGTTGCCGTAACGTCTAAAACAAAACTATGGAGGCAGCAAACCAACTCAGCCTTGTCATTCTGAGCCGCAGCGAAGAATCACTACGCGGTCGTAAGCTTCAGGGGTAGGTATAGCGGTATTGATACTGCTTCCCAAACGGGTTGGTAAGGTAAGTGATTCTTCGCTGCGGCTCAGAATGACAAGGCTGAGTTGGTCCTTCTTCTTCTAGCGCCTACGTAGATTGAGTTAAGGAGAGACAACATATGAGCCAGACCATAGATAACATAACCGTGTGGCCTCTGCGCACTCTGCCTAAGGATGTCGGCGTAGCTGTGGTCGTGCTGGCCGCGCTTCTTCTGGGCGTGCTGCTACGCTCGTCGGTAGAAGGAAACACAAGAATATTTGAGAACGCCGACCATACTTTTAGCATCTCGTACCCTTCTACGTGGCGGTCAGGCACGGTCACTGACACGGTTTTACTCAGGGTAGAAGACCCCCAGACCGACTCGGCCTATAAAACCAACGTGACGGTCGAGGAGCGTGAGCTAGACACAACCAGTCCTCCTACACTTCAGGAGTTTATTGACAGGCGTGTGGTGCAGCGCGGCGCTCTCACGGGTTATCATTTCCTATCCAGCGCCGAACGCTCAGTAGGCGGGGCCAGGGCTGCTGAGATCGAGTACGCCTTCGTCGCGCAGCCGATAGATAGGTCGGGCAGCGATTCCTTACCCGTTGTGGTTCACAGCCGCGAATATATGGTGGTTGCGAAAAACAGGGCGTACTACATTACGCTCGCCGCGCCGGAAAACGACTTTGATAGGGCCAGCAGGCAGTTCGACCGGATGCTTCAGACGGAGAAAGCGCGATGAAGAACAAACCAAAAAGGGGAAAGCCTTCGGACGCCTCGCAGCCGAAGCCATTAATGGTCAAGATTTCGGAAGGCCAGTTTGATACTGATTCGCCAACTGTTGGGGCCGCCGATAGCCCGCATGGAACTGGAACCCCCACGTCAGACGCAGACGCCGACAAGTTACAGTTGCCGGGGGGCGGTCTGGTTGCGATGCGTAAGAGTGGCGGGCTGCGTTTTACGTCGAGAGAGGTAATAGTCTACGCCGACGGGAGGGTAGCAACAGATGGTGGTCCCGCACCCACCTCAACCCAACCAGCGTCCACACGCAGACTAAGCGACAAGGACCTCGTTGAGCTTCACCAGGCGCTGAAAGGGGCTAACCTCCACGAACTACCCCACACATCGGGCCAGCAGAACCCCGACGCCTTTGCCTACGAAATCACCGCCCGTATTGGCGCAGGGGGTTACTCTCTGGAAGTGTTTGACGGAAGCATACCGAAGCAATTGGCCCCGCTAGTCGCCCTGCTCACAAAGTTGATGAGAACGTCAGGCTGGTAGCCTCGCAAGAAGCTGCCAGCCCCGCCTCTGAAACGGTGTCTACCGGGTCGGCAGGGGAATAACGCCGCCCAGGAAGTAGTCCCCCAGTCGCAAGCGAAGGTAGCCACCATCGTCATCGGGGAAGACCGCCACCTGCTCGTTGCCGTTGATAGCGGGCGGATTGGTAACGCCGTCGTTCTTGTAATCGAAGTAGTGCGACTGCGAACCCGCGCCCGCCCCGAACATGACGCCCAACACACCGTAGTTAGCCCACTGCTCCATGTGCGAGCGTCCCGACGTAGGGTTCAGAAAATACTCCGCCCGATTGTCCTGCCAGTGGCCGTCGGTGTTATTCTCCGAGCGGTATACCTGGTTGCCGTTGGGCACCTGCCACAGCATCACCCGCCTCTGGGTCTGCCGTACTATCCGGCCCAACCATGCCGCCATCGTATTGAAGGTAGGCTGGCGGACGTTATTGGGGTCCCACCAACGGTTAGAGCCTTGAACTACCTGATAATAAGCAGCATCGCGGTCTGACGGGTTAAAGTAAAGCATCTGGAAACCCGGTCCGAGGCTGTTTATATAAGCAGCCGTGCGGTTTGCGTGATGCTGCCAGTCGTAGTTAGGGTTGTTACGCAACGCAATCACCAGGTCGTCCGACGCGCCCCAGGGCGACACATCTATCCCCAGGCTGACGTTCGGCGCGTATAAGTCGCGCAGATGGGCAAGCCCCTGGTAGAAACCCCTGAAGTTGTCGGGATAGGCCGTCACGTCCCCCTGGCCCGACGACCCCACGATGACGTGCTGCAAAGAAGCGTCGTCGTTCGTATTGGACGAATGCTGCTGCATCACGCCTGTCAGGTCAGGTTCGATGTCCACGGTGACATTGCCGCCCGCCTGGCCGCTTTTCTGCATAAGCAGCTTGAAGTCGTCAAAGTAGGAGCGCATGGTAGACGTGATTTGGAAGTTGGAGTACTCCTCATAGCCCGGCGCGCTCTGTAGTATCTGGTAGTAGACGAAAGCCGGGGTCATGCCGAGCAGGCGAGCGGCGTTGATGTAGTTGGTCGCATACCCGCCGTTGGGGTTCCATTCGGCCCAACCATTTCCGGTGTTTACCCCACCCGCCAGGTACTGATAGCGGAAGTCCAACGGCACGCCTGCGGGCAGGTATGACGTATTGGCGTTGAACAGCCCATAACTGAAGTACGAAGGCACACCGGGGGGAATGGCTGGCAGGCCGCCTTCTGGTGTGCCGGTGGGCATGGGCGTCCCTGTGAAGGTTGGAGCCAGAGTTGACGTTGCGACGCTCGTGCTGGTAGAGGTAGCAGTAACGATAGGGGTGTCTGTGGGGACAGGAGTCGAAGTGCCGTTGCTTGTGGGTGTGGCTGTGCTGGCGGCGCCAGGCGTATCTGTAGGTATAACGACAGTAGTCGTCGTAGGCGCGGGCGTCTGGGTTGTGGCAGGTATGGTGGTCGAGGTAGGCGTGGGCGTACTATCGCCGGACCCATGATAATCGGGTATGGCGTCTTTATTGAAAGCGGTGGTCGCCGGGAAGGTGGTCACGTAGGTGGGAGCCGCAGTCGCGCCCGAAGCCACGACCAATATACCGATATACACGGGCATTACGCCACCGTTCACGCGC
>JBBQIC010000010.1:0-26413 GCA_038324555.1 Chloroflexia bacterium | reverse complement strand
CTTCGTAATGCCAACTTGAAGTCGGCTTGGATGCGCGAAGCGAACCTAACCAATGCCGATCTCTCCGGCGCGAGCCTACAGGACGCCGGGTTACTTGGAGCCAATTTGACTGGTACTAAGTTGTTGGGCACAGACATGCGCAATACAGACCTCAGCAATGTGGAACTGGGGAATGCGTGTCTTAGCAGAGGCCATATATCGAAGGCCGGGAAAGAGATGCTGCGCAATAGGGGTGCAGTCGGATTAGGTTAGAGAATCCTTATGCAAAACGAAATCAAACTAGGCAAACCCGCGGGCCTGAACCTGAGCATGATGCCCTCAGTCATTATCAGCGTTATCCTGCTGTGGCTAGTATTGAGTGGCATCGGCGTCTGGCTCATCGGTCTGCCCGCAGGCAAGGCGCTCATCGGCGGCCTAGCTGCCGTAGCCCTGCATTGGCTATCAGGCTTTGTACACCAACTGGGTCACGCCTGGGCAGCGCGACGCTCAGGCCACCCGATGGTCGGAGTGCGCTTGTGGGGGTTGCTCGGCGCGTCCGTCTACCCACCCGACGAGCCTGCGCTGCCTGCGTCCGTCCACATCCGCCGCGCCCTGGGTGGACCTCAGTTTAGCCTACTGCTGTCGCTCGTTGCCGGGGCCATCCTGCTGGCGCTGAACCCCACGTCTCACCAAACTTCATGGTGGGTCGCGCTATTCTTCTTCCTGGATAACCTTCTGGTATTTACTTTGGGCGCGCTTATGCCGTTAGGTTTCACCGATGGAAGCACGCTGTTGGAGTGGCGCAACAAATGATACCTGGCGATAATCACACCCTCGCAGGGCGGCGCGCCGTAGTGACGGGCGCGGGCAGGGGCATGGGGCGCGCTATCGCCCTCGCGCTCGCGGAGGCGGGGGCCGACGTAGCCGTGACCGCCCGCACCACCGCCGACCTCGAACTGCTGGCCGCCGACATACAGGCGATGGGCCGCCACAGCCTCTATATCACTTGCGACGTGACCGACCCTGAACAGGTGCGCGACATGGCGGCAAGCGCGATTAGCGGTCTGGGGGGAGTAGACATCCTGGTCAACAACGCGGGCAGCGCGGGCAGCCACAAGTTCGTGGGCCACCCCGACGAACTCTGGCACCGCATGTTGCTCCTCAACCTGACCAGCGTCTACTACGTGACCAAAGCTTTCGTGCCCACTCTGATAGAGCGACGCTGGGGCCGCATCATCAACATCGCCTCCATCGCCGCCAGGGTAGGAGACCGCTACATCGCGGCCTACACCGCCTCCAAACACGGCGTGCTCGGCCTGACCCGCTCCCTAGCCGCCGAACTGGTCCAGCACAACATTACGGTAAACGCCATCTGCCCAGGCTACGTAGACACCCCCATGACCCAGCAGAGCATCAGCAACATAGCGACCCGCACCGGCATGTCAGAAGAACAGGCCCGCGAAACGCTGGAAAAGCTGAGTCCCCAACGGCGACTGATAGAGCCGGAGGAGGTGGCGGCGCTTGTTGTGTATCTAGCTGGCGACGTGGCGAAGGGAATAACGGGGCAGGCGATTAATGTGGATGGTGGTGGGGTGATGTCATAAGTAAGGAGAAGAATGGACTTCAATCCAAAATCAAAAATCAAAAATCAAAAATTCGACTACGACTTCCTCTACGAAACAACAGACGAAGGCATCGCCACCCTCACCTTCAACCGCCCGGAGGTGCTCAACGCCCTCACCTTCGAGGTGTACGCGCAGTTCCGCGACCTGCTGGAAGCACTGCGCTACGATGACGCCGTCAAAGTGCTCGTGCTGACCGGCGCGGGCGATGCTTTCTGCTCCGGCGGCGACGTTCACGCGATTATAGGCGCGCTGCTGGACCGCGACGTGAAGGACCACCTGGCATTCACCCGCATGACGGGCGCGGTTGTCCAGAACATGCGTCTGCTCGACAAGCCCATCATCGCCGCGCTCAACGGTATTACCGCTGGGGCCGGGGCCGTCATCGCGCTCGCCTCCGACCTGCGCATCGCCTCCGAGAGGGCGCGCTTTGCCTTTCTGTTCACCAAAGTTGGGTTGGCGGGCGTTGACATGGGGTCGGGCTACCTGCTGCCCCGCATCGTGGGCATGGGCCGCGCCTCCGAACTGCTCATGCTGGGCGATACAGTAGACGCGCCGACCGCCGACCGCTACGGCCTCGTAAACCGCGTGGTCCCCCACGACGACCTGATGCCCGCCGCCTACGAGTGGGCCAAACGCCTGGCGCAAGGTCCAACCCAGGCCCTCTCCATGACCAAGCGCATGATAAACAGCGAGTGGAACATGGACCTAGTATCCGCCCTCGAAGGAGAAGCGCAGGCGCAGGCGCTAATGCTCATGGGCGAGGACCATAGGACGTTCTACGAAGCGTTCAAGGCGAAGGAAAAGCCGAAGTTCACGGGGCGATAGATGTTATGGAACAAGACCACAGCGCAATATTGCGCCAGCCATCTTATTTCATCTTTTGGGTCTTGTGGTTCCTTGCAACTGCTGGATACGGCGCGGTCTGGGCAGCGGTGATTTACATTTGGGGCAACGAAACTCCATTTGGCGCGTACTTCGCGTTATCTGGTGGATTATGGCTAGGCATTTTGCAGGGCTTAGTTTTGCGCCGCTACCTCTCCGCACGTTACTGGTGGACCTGGATTATTTCATCCATTGCGGGATGGCTCTGTGCCATGCTATTCCTGATTATGGGCTTACTGTTCGCGAGTGTAGGTGCCGGGCTAAATAATACTGATACCCGATATTGGGGGTTCTGGCTATACTGCTTGGGCGGAGCGGCATTTGGGCTGATGCAAGCTGGTTTCTTCTTGGGTCGAAAATTCGAAGGATTCTCAACTATGTGGGCGATAACTAATGCATTCGCATGGGCAGTAGGAGGATTGCTAGGTGGACTTGCGAGCTTCGCTGTCTATGGCCCAATGTCATTTGGGTATGAGTGGGACACCAACTCCTTCCACGATGCGTTGCACATTGCCTTGGGAATATTGATAGCTACGTCAGTAGTGGGCGCAATTACGGGCATTGTAGCAGTGCTGCACTTATGGCTACATTCCGAGACATCATCGTAGTCACATAACAATGGAGTAAAGCCATGACGATGAACAGATTTACAGGCCAAGCGCAGGAAGCTTTGCAGCGCGCACAACAGATCATGTATGCCAAACAGCATACCCAGTTGGAAGTGGAACACATCTTCCTCGCGCTACTGCAACAGCCCAATAGCCTATCCGCTCAAATAATCACCCACCTGGGAGGAGATGTGCCTGCGATAATAAGCAAATTGGAAGACGCGCTGAGAAATCTGCCGAGTCAAAATGCGCCATCTGGCATAGCGGCTACAGGATACATCTCTTTGCGCGCTAACCAGGTATTGCAAGGGGCTATAGAAGAAGCCCATCACCTGAATGACGAGTTCATCTCCACTGAACACCTGCTGCTAGCCATCACCGACCGGCAAGATGGCCCAAGCGCACGCATCCTCCAGCAATCGGGCATTGATAGAGGCAAGATATTCGTTACCCTGCGCATGGTCCGACGTGAGCAACCCCAGGCCCCCGAAGAACCGTCAGCTATGCCAACAATGGACCCTAAAATCCAAAGCTTGCCCTCGAACGAAGTGAAGGGTCCAAAATCCAAAATCATTGTCAACCCGCCCTCCCTCCCCCAACCCAAAGGCTTCAATCACGGCATCCTCGTAACGGGTGGCCGCATCCTATTCCTGTCCGGTCAGACGGCACTCGACGCTGAAGGCCACATAGTAACCCCCGGCGATGTATTGGCCCAATACAGGCAGGTGCTCAACAACCTGAAAGCGGTAGTTGAAGAAGCGGGCGGCACGATGCAAGATATAGTCAAAACCAACATCTTCGTGCGCGACCGCAACGACTACGTCGCGCATCTCAAAGAGCTAGGCCAGGTACACAAGTCCTTCTTCGGCGCATACTACCCGGCTACAGCCCTGTTCGAGATTTCGCGCTTCTTCGATGAGGAGGCGTTGGTGGAGATAGAGGGGATCGCGGTGTTGGATTGTGATTGACAATGCGTCAAAACCCCAGTATAATCAGATTGTGACACAAATATGACACAATCCGATTTGGAAGGGAATCAGTTATGAAGCGCATGGGAATACGCGAACTGAAAGACAACTTCAAAGATGCAATAGAGGAAGTTGAGAACAAGGGGCAGATAATTGAGGTTACCAAGCACGGGCGTCCTGTGGCTCGCGTCGTGCCAGTAGTGAAAGGCGACGTAATAGATTGGGATGCCAACGGCGCTTGGACCGCACTCAACAATCTGCGAGAGCAACTAAAGGACCAATGGCCGAAAGGGGTGTCAGCGCAAGATATTATCAATGATGTGCGAGGCTAGGCTATATGGTTACGCCTGTAGGGCCAACACCTGCCCCTACCGTTGTCATAGATGCTTGCGTTTGGATTAGCTGGTTCGTGCCGCACGACAACAACCATGCAAAGGCTCAACAATGGCTGAACAACCACGCTGCAAGCGGTGGGGAGATGGTTGCTCCCACTTTCTTGTTGCTGGAAGTCGCCGCCGGGACAGCGCGGGCAACCAACAATACCCAGGCGGCTCAACAGCTAGCTAACCATCTGGCAAACCTCTCTTCCCTGCTGTTGATCACCGTGGATGAGGCGATGATTGCAGACGCCGTAACTGTATCAACACAATACAGGCTCAAAGCCGGAGATGCGTTGTATGTAGTTGTCTCCCAGAGGATGGGCATCCCTCTGGCGACATTCGACCAGGAAATCATACAAAGAACGGCAAGTATCATCACAACAGTAGTACCGCAATAATACAGAATGTTCGGCAGATAGATCCGCCGGACGCTGGCAGCCAATGAACTTCGAACTAACACCCGAGCAAACCCGCATCCAAACCCTCGCCCGCGAGTTCGCGCAGCAAGAGGTCGCCCCCATCGCCCGCGAAGCCGACGAAAATGGCGAGTTCCCCCTGCATCTCGTCAAGCGCATGGGTGAACTGGGTTTCCTGGGTGGGCCGGTCTCGCCTGAGTATGGCGGCTCAGGGATGGACTACCTCAGTTACGCGCTCATCTGCGAAGAACTGGGGAGAGCCGACTCCTCCGTGCGCGGCTTCCTGACTGTCCACACAAGCCTGGTATCCCTCTGCATTCAGGAGTGGGGCACCGAGGAGCAGAAGCGGCACTACCTGCCCCGCCTGGCGACGGGCGAATGGATAGGCTGCTACGCCCTCACCGAACCAAACGCAGGCTCTGACGCCGCCAGCATGGAGACCACCGCACAATTGGTAGGGGTGAGGGGTGAGGAAGGAGGGGCGAGTGACAATGAACAACAAACTCACCCCACACCCCACACCCCACACCCCTACTACCTCCTCAACGGTGAGAAAATCTGGATAACCAACGGCCTCAGCGCCCGCGTCGCTATCGTATTCGCCAGCATGGACCGGACGTTGCGGCACAAAGGCATCTGCGCCTTCCTCGTGGACACTGATACACCAGGCTTCTACCGCGAACCCATGCCCGGCAAAGAGCTAGGCCACCGCGCATCCGAACACATTCGCATCACAATGAACGATTGCAAAGTACCCTCAAGCGCGATGCTTGGCGCGCCGGGCGAGGGCTTCAAAGTGGCTATGTCCGCCCTGGACCGTGGCCGCCTGGGGGTGGCGGCTGGCGCTGTGGGTGTAGCACAGGCCTGCCTGGATGCCTGCATAGCTTACGCAAAGGAGCGCCGCCAGTTCGGCAAGCGCATAGCAGATTTCCAGCAGATAGGCGCGACCCTGGCAGATATGGCCGCCGACGTAGAGGCCGCCCGCCTGCTCGTCTACCACGCCGCCTGGGCTGTAGATCAGAGCCTGCCCGCAACCAAAGCCACGTCAATAGCCAAGCTGTTCGCCACCGAAGCGGCGGTGCGCGCAGCCTCCCAAGCGGTGCTGATACACGGCAATCGCGGTTACTCGAACGAATACCCCGTCGAGCGTTATTACAGGGACATCAAAGGCTTGCAGATTTACGAAGGGACGAGCCACATTCAGCGTGTTATAATAGCGCGCGAGTTGGTCGGGAAAGAGTGAACGATGAGCGCCGAAAGCCCGGTTGGTGTAAAATAGCTCAACTGTTAGTCCATCAACGAGGAGGAAAACAGAGTGGACGCCAAGCCAAGATCCAAAAGCATGCCCACGAACGAAGGGAAGGGCCAAAATCCAAAATACTCAGAATACTGGAACCCCAAGCACGAAACCATGCCCCGCGAACAGTTACAGCAACTGCAACTCGTAAAGCTGCGCCGCTTATGTGACTGGGCCTACGCCAACACCCCATTCCACAAGCGGCAGTTTGACGCGGCGGGCTTCAAGCCAGAGCAACTGAACACCCTGGACGATCTGCGCCGCATTCCCTTCATGACCCGCGAAGAGTGGATGCAATCGCTCCAGGAGAAGCCCCTTTTCGGCGATCTGCTGGCGACTAGGCCGGAGCACGCCATCCGCTACCACCTCACATCGGGAACCACCGGGCGCACACCTATCCGCGTGCTGGACAGCACCAAAGATTGGGACTGGATAAACGAAATGTGGTGCTACGGGCTGTGGGGCTTCGGCATCCGTCCCGAAGACACCGTCTATTTTGCCTTCGGCTACGGGTCGTTCATCGGCTTCTGGGGCGCGCACTACGCCTGCGAGAAGATGGGCGCGCTCGTCATCCCCGGCGGCGCGCAGACCACCGAAGCCCGCATCACCCAGATTTGCGAGATGGACGTGACCACGGTGGCTTCTACCCCCACCTATGCACTCAGTATGTGGAACAAAGCACGCGAGATGGGCATAGACCTGGCGAAAGATAGCAAGGTGGATAAGCTGATCGTGTCGGGCGAGCCTGCTGGTTCGATACCGGCGGTAAAGCGGCAGCTTGAAGAAGCCTGGGGCGCGAAGGCGGGCGACACGGCGGGCATGACCGAACTGGGCACGATCATGATATTCGAGTGCTCACACCAGCCCGGCGGAACCCATATCATCGAAGACCACTACATCGAAGAAGTGATCAACCCTGACACGGGGCAGCCTGTGGGCTACGGCGAGCTTGGCGAGCGGGTGGTCACATCGTTCGGGCGTGGCTTCATCCCTGTTATCAGATACCGCACCAAAGATATGGTGATGAAAGTGCCCGCCAACACCTGCGACTGCGGGCGCACCTGGGACATCTACGACGGCGGCATCCGGGGCCGCTGGGACGACATGAAGCTGATAAGGGGCACGAACGTCTACCCACGCGCTGTGGAGTCCATCATCCGTGAGTACCCCGCCATAGATGAGTTCCAGATTTACATCTGGCGCAAAGACGACATGCAAGACGAGATCAGCGTCAAGCTAGAAGTCAAGCCCGATTTCGAGGACGACTGGCTGGACCTCCAGTACAAGCTCGCCAAAGACCTCTCCCACGCGCACGAGGGCCTGCGCTTCAACATCGAGCGCCAGGAGTATGGAACGCTGCCGAGGTTCGAGCTAAAAGCCAAGCGGCTGGTGGACGCGCGCCCGGTGGCGCAGTACTGACCGATGGTACAATGAAGGTACGAGATATGATCAAGAAGGTAGAAGCCAATGCGTTATCTTGTTGTAGTAGAAAAGGCACCCAACAACTATTCAGCCTACGCGCCCGATGTGCCTGGCTGCATAGCTACTGGGCCTACTTTTGAAGAAACTCTAAGCACAATGCAAGAGGCACTACAATTCCACATGGAAGGACTGCAACTACACGGTGATCCTATACCGGAAGGACACGCTATCGCTGCTGAGTTTGTAGAAGTTCCGTTACCCACGGGCGTAACGAAGTAAATACTCCAACAGCATAGAGTGTAAAAGGAACATTAGATGAGAGGAGACCCAAACCATGACCCAAACAGACACTGACCTCCTGGGTAAGCCGCTCACCACACAAGAGCGCGAACTGCTGACCGCCTACGAATCCCTCAAGAAGCTGGCAGGGCAGGATGACCTCCCTCCCTGCGCAGCGCGTAACGTGCGCAGGGCGCTGTCCGCCATGTGGCAGGCGACGAACGATTTGGGGTTGCAGTTTGAGCAGTTATATGAATACGGGGTGTAGGGAATAGGGTGAGGGAATAGTTCTTATTCCTATTCCCTCACCCTATTCCCTCACCCTATTCCCTCATCGTTCGACCTTCAAAGGAATAGTGAGCACACCGTCTTTCAACGTGATACCCGATTGGCTGAATGGTATTGGCTGGATCGAAGGATAATGGTACATGCCTACCGCTAACTGGTAGTCGCCTATCGGCAGGTCGGCGGGTATTGTCAGGGAATGCTTGTCTATGATCACTTCTCCCGCCTGCCAGGTCGAGGTGGGGCGGCCTCCGTTCGCTGGCGGCCCGTCAGCCTGCACTCGCTTCCCGCCCTTCTGGTCTCGCAGGTATAGAAGCACGGAACGCTCGTCCAGCTTGCCCGATAGCGACTTCCACCACAGAGTCAACGCAAACTCCTGCCCCGGTCGAGGGCTCACGCCGCTTTGAGCATAGCCCAGCAACCGAACGTCGCCTCCAACATGCACATCGAGCGGCACGACCGGGCGGTCCGCCATCGTCGCTACCATCTGGGTCTCCCCGCTCGCTTGCACGCCAGAAATCGCCCCCTTGTCGTTGACATTGAAGCTAAACAGGTCCTTTGAGTAGGTCAGCAGGCGCGTTCCGGCGCTAACGTCCAACCTAGCCGTATAGTCCCCACTCTGCAATGGCTCCCGTTGTTGTCCCAGGGGCAGCGTCTTGCCGTCCTCACCGATAGCTCGAACGTCACCGGACGATAGATCAAGAGTGAGCGTCATTGTACGCGATACATCTGAGCGGCTCTGCTCAATGCCATACCACCCATAATGCCGGGCAGACGGCCTGTCCCAAATATCAAGGGCCAACACCAACGGGCCTACCCCAGGCGATAGCCCGCTAACCGTAGTCGTTACTGTGAGGCCGCTTGCAATACTGGCAGCCTGGGCCACTGCGATATTAGACCCCTCTTGTACACCCACTGCTTGGGGGCTTCCGGGCAACCGCACCGTGGCAACATGCAGTAAAAGAGGCATAACGCCATCGTTCTGGACCGTCAACTTGTGCGGAGTGATTAGAACCGTTGTGAGTGCTGAACCTCCCGCAGGCAGATCGTAGGGCACGCCATCAACAAGCACACGCCCCCGCCCCAAAGACGCCAGCGAGAGAACAATCTTGCGACTGCCGGAGACACTTTCTTGCGGCAACGCTTCACTTGATAAGCGGTCGTTTCCAATGAACAGGTTTACGGATTGGCCTTTGGACAACTTGCGATCAAGCTCAAGATACGCCATTACGTCAAGTTGGCGGCGATAGAGTACCAGCGGCCCACCCGCCCATATACGGTCCGAAGGAGCGAAGCCATACAGCGTGGGATCCTCTTCCGGGAGGAGGAGAGCATAATCGCCTATCTCACCCGGCCCGCCGGGGTTGCTAAACGAGGCGTAACCCGTTTCGGCCTTCCCCAGCACGGTTGTATGGTCGAGCAAGTAGGCCACCAGGCCACTTGTTGTGCCTTCAAAATGCGGGTCCGATGTGAGCGTAACCCGGCTACCCGCCGGTATCTCTTTTCGCAACTGGGCCAGTTCAGGCCACTCAGCGTCGTATAAGCGAGGATGCTTCCAGTGGTCAGCGACAATCGCTCGTTGCGACAGTCCCATCGCGGTCAGGAGCAGCAAGGCGATCCCCACAACAGACGCCTGCGCTACGCGAGGCACGGGCTTGCGGGCAAGCGCCTGCACCCCTGCGGCGGCTAATCCTAGAAAGGGAAAAGCCGCATAAGCCCCGCCTTTCATCCAGGCGTAAGGGTACTGCTGTCCCCAGCGCAGCCACGCCATGTAAGATGCAGCCCCAACGACCAAACCAAGCCACCGTGCCTTCATAGGACTCCGCAAGAGACCAACGAGAGCCAGGATCGCCAGAGCAACAGAGCCGAGCAAAGCTAAGGTAGGCGCCGAGGGCGCATCGGCAGACCCATTGAATGGAGTGAAACCCGCAAAGTCGGTCAACGGCACGTAGTAGAATAGACCCAGCGTGGTTAGCTTGGCGCTGTAACGGTAATCAAACCCCTGGAAGTACGCGCTTATCGTAGGCAGGGCCAGCAGCAAGGCGACCGCAGCCAACGCAACAGCCCCCGCAAAGAGGCGCACCCGGTTTGAGGAGAGCTGAACAAGCAACGTGATGCCCACTCCAGCGGCCATAGGCGCGACCAGGGTCAAAGCGGGATAGTACGCCACCGGCAGCGCGCCCCACGCCAGGCCCGCACTTACCACGCCGGGCCACGCGCCGACTCCGCGTTCTGCCACGTCCTGCACTGCCGCCACGCTTACTATCAAGGCGAGGGAGAGCAGGGGCCACGCCGAGAGTTGCATACCGAAATTGAAGTAAGTGACCCACAGCATGAGCGCGCCCGCGCTGACGAACGCCGCACCAAGCAGCGCTGGCCCAGGATTCAAGCCCAGTATAGAGCGGAATAGTACATATATAGACAGGATACCCAGAGCGCGCAGCCACGCCATTAGGGGCGCGAAGGAAGTTAACGCCTCCGAACCGGTCAGCAGGTCCGCGCTCCCCTGCCATATGGAGAAACCGAGCGTGAGACCTATAGCGGGCGGTTTGGCATTCATGTCACGCAGCGGGTTTGGGGGAGCGGTAGCAATCGAGGTGACAGGGCCGCGCTCCAGGTAGCGAGCAACGGGCAGATAGTTCTCTACGTCCCAACCCTTGCCGATGATGCCTGAGTAGCCGTAGTTGAACAAGGGAGCCACGCCCACGTACAGTGTAGCAATCAGTAGCCCCGCCAGAGGGACATATTCGCGCAACGGTCCCTCAAAGCGAGGTGGGCCGGTGCGCCTCCATGCCAGGATATTCAGCAGACCAGCGCCTGGTAACACCAGGGCCAGCGCCACAGGCAAACCAACAAGATCGCGCACCAACCAGTATGCGACCACCAGGACAAGCGCGTAGCCAAGCAGAGGGGTGAGCAGACCACGCCAGGGGGTCAAAGCTGGCGGCAACATCAGCCGGGAGAGGCCCCAACCACACCATGTCGCCAACAGAGTGGCCGCGCCCACGACGAGCAGGAGGTACATAGACACCGGCAGCAGACCCTGGCCGAATAACATGGCGCATTATATCACAGACTTGGAGGCAAGCGAGGTCAGCTAAACATCAAAAGCGAGGGGGCATATGCGAATTATCCGCATGTGCCCCCTCGCTTTTCTATAGTGGGCGATGAGGGGCTCGAACCCCCGACTTCCTCGGTGTAAACGAGGCGCTCTAACCAACTGAGCTAATCGCCCCTGTCTGCTGAGATTATACACCACATATAATATTCCACGCAAGCGAAACCGGAACTCCACAGGGTCTACTATGAAAATAGGGATCAGGGATCGGGGGTCAGGGATCAGAACCTGTTTTCATGGGCGGTTGTGAGCCATCGGCTCATGACGTACTATTCAAAGTCAGAAATATAGAGGAAAGAGGACCCACTAGCCCGTGTCATTCTGAGCCGCAGCGAAGAATCACTGCGGGGTCGTAAGCGTTTGGGAAGAGGCTCTTGTCCCCCCGACGCTGTGGTAAGGTTAGTGATTCTTCACTCCGTTCAGAATGACAAGAGCTAGTGGATCCTCTTTCCTCTATATTTCTGACTTTGAATAGACCCTACAGAACTCCATGAGCGGCGCGCGCTCCCATGATGTATAATGTCGTTACCTGGCCGATACTCAACGGTATTTGTGGTATTAGTAGCTTACATATAGATTAGGAAGGAGCTAACAATGCACGGTATTAGAAGATTCCTGACAATCGGGTTCGCGTTGGCCTGTTTACTGATAAGCGCGGGCGTGGCGCTATCTGGCGCTAGCTGTCCTGTCGGTGGCGCTAATAGCGCAATGGCAGCACCCAAACAGACCACGTTAGACCCACGGCTGCACCACCTCTCCGGTGTGGTGGCGATACCGCCCTGGCAGGTAGAGGGAGAGGCGGCAGTGCGGGCATTAGGAGGCGATCTCGGCCACGACCTTAAGCAACTGCTTACCCCTCCCACCTTCGGCCCCAACGTGGACGCCACTCTCAACAACCCTGCTGTGCAGAACGAGACCACAATAGCTATCAATCCGGAAGATGACCAGCGCATCATCGCCTCGGCCAACGACTATCGCGCTAATTTGCAACCATGGGTCTATTCGTCGAGCGATGGCGGCACGAACTGGACCAACTACCAGGTTCCTGGCACAACCAGCCTGTACTACGGCGACCCTGCCATGGCCTTCGGCACGGGCAACAAAGCATACTTTTCTTACCTGGGCTACCAGACCGTATGTGGAGGTGGCGGCGGTATGTATGTGTCCCGTACAACCGACGGCGGAACTACCTTCAGCGCGCCTATTCCATTTGCCAGCAATCACCACGACACGGTGGATTACTTCCAGGACAAAGAATACGTTACCGTGGACAACGTGCCAGGCAGCCCTCACAACGGCAACGTCTACATAGGCTGGACTACCTTCGTATCTACGCTTGGTTGCAGCGCTCAGATTGAGGCTCCTATAGTGTTTACGCGCAGCACAGACCAGGGCCTCACGTGGTCGCAGCCTATTACGGCCAGCCAGCCGATCTCCAACAACAACCAGGGTACGGTCCCCGTTGTCGGGCGGCACGGCGAGGTCTATATCTACTACCTGGGAGCACAGACCCAAACGCAACTCAACTACGATACGGTGCTATTCTCGCGCTCGACCGATGGCGGGCGTACCTTCCCGTTCTTCACGCATATAGCCTCAATGACTGACCTGCCAAGCCCTCTGCCACACACCAGTTTCCGCGATTGGGGAGCGGGCGCGATGGCAGCCGACCAACAGCTTGACGGCTACCTGTACGCGGTGTGGGCCGACTACGGCACGGGCGACGCCGACATCCTGTTGAGCCGTTCCACAGACAACGGCAACACCTGGGGGTCGCCTCAGAGGCTGAACGACGACCCGATGCGCAACGGCAAAGACCAGTTCTTCCCCTGGATAGCCGCTTCGCCCGACGGTAGGGTACACGTAAGTTGGTTCGACAGGCGTGAAGACCCCAACGACGCCAACTACAAGGAATATTACACGTATTCCACGGACCACGGCGCTACCTGGCAGCCGAACATCGCAGTGAGCACAGCAGCTTCGGCGCCCGCCAACAGCAGCTTTATAGGCGACTATTCGGGCATAGCGGCCACCAATAACGTTGTTATGCCCGTATGGACGGACATTCGCACAGCAGGTAACCAGAACGCCTACGTAGCGAGGGGCCAATTCTCGTCCGATGTCACCCCGACGCCTACGCCTCAGCCATGCGAGATAACATTCACCGATGTCAACCCCAGCGACTACTTCTACGAAGCCGTGCATTACTTGTATTGCGCTGGCATTATTTCAGGCTATCAGGATAACACCTTCCGCCCATACAACAACACTACCCGCGCTCAAATCACCAAGATAGTGGTGCTGGCGAAGGGCTGGGACCTGGATTGCCCTGATACCGGGCACTTCAGCGACGTGCCGACCGGCCACCCGTTCTTCTGTTACATAGAGACCGCCTTTGAGCACGGTATCATCTCAGGCTACGGAGACGGCACTTTCCGCCCCGACAACTTTGTCACCAGAGAGCAATTGTGCAAGATAATCGTGTTGGCCTGGGGCTGGCCGATAGACACAACGGGCGGACCTCACTTTAGCGACGTGCCGGAAAGCGAGCCGTTCTATGGCTTCATAGAGACCGCCTTCAACCACGGCGTTATCACAGGCTACGCGGACGGTACCTTCCGCCCCCTCAACCGTGCTACTCGCAGCCAAATTTCTGTAATAATTTACCGAGTAATAACTGCACCCTGAGACTCAGGTGCGGCAAGAAACGAAAATATCGCCCGCTTCGCGGGCGATATTTTCGTTTCCACGCACGTTTCTTGTCCCGCTGCCGCTAAGAAGTGTGTAATAAGCCCAGGTGGGGTGCGTGGAGTGTATCGCTGCCTTTTTAGATTGGCAATTACTAACGAGAAGCACTCACCCACCATCAGACAGGAACTATTAGCAGCTATCGCAGAAGCCTTGCCAAGCAGTAACGGAACGATCAGGTGGATAGGTAACCAGTGGCAGCAGGCCAATAATGGGCAATATAACTACCAGGGGACAGATGGTAATATGTCGTTTCCGCCGTATAATACATATCATCACTCCTGGTGGGAGGTGCATCCGAACCAGTCATCAACTGGTGGGGTCTTCGCAAATTGGTGTTGCCAGTAACTGAGAGTAAGGTAATTGAACGCTTACTCTTCCTGGGTCTTCGGCACTCCAGCCTGAAGATCATGATACGCGAGGTCTAAACAACTTGTTAGCTAATGGAGGGATTACAATGCGCAAACTTCGTTCTTATGCACTCGGCGCGGTTGGACTCTTGGCTATAGCTTGTATACTTAGCATATTGTATAGCCAGGGCCTGATCGGGGCCGTAACTTCTGGGGCAACCACGCCCTCTTCCAAACAAAGTATACAAGCAAATCACGTACTCACTGGGCCTGCTCTCGGACAAACCGGTGGGCCGCAGGACCCTCCGCTGCCTCCTTTTAAGAGCGACGACGATACCAGTAGTACAACACAACCCACCGGCGCACAAGGTATCCGACCTACTATCCCGAATGCAATCCCGTCATACACGCTGGATGATGCAAAAGCGTATGCCCAACAATTCACGGCACACGGTCTCGGCAAAATTAGCATAGACGGCAATACTCCCGCGACTATAGACATAGTGAAGTTCATTACGAAGAGAGATCTCCTTGCGCAATATCCGGGTTTGTACTTGCCGTTTTCAGATGACACCTTGCTGTGTTTCGTTCATTATAACGGTAACTTCGCTCTCATGAATCTGCCATATTTTGAAAAAGACGGCACCTTCATAACACCACAACCCTCTTACTACTCCGGTGCTCACCAAATCTATGACGCGAAAACCGGCAATTTGATGGGCGAAGGCACTGGCCCCTAATAGGCAATACATCCAGCCATCAGGTCATCAAAACAAAAATATCGCCCACTTCGCGGGCGATATTTTTGTTTCCACACGGGTCTCTTGCCCCTCTGCCTCTATGAAGGGTATAATAAGCCCAGGTGGGGTGCGTGGGGCGCATCGCCGCCTTTTTTGAGGATGAGGAGCGATGAGGAGCATCGGATTGGCAACTACCACTGAGAAGCACGCACCCACCGCCAGGCCGCAATCGTTAGCGGCGAGCACAGAAACAACCGGAGCACGCACACGCACAAACGCATCGGGGCTGGCGTTGATGTCCCTGGTGTTTATCGGGGGCGCGACCGTCATGACGGTCGAGATGTGCGCTTCGCGTCTGCTAGCACCCTATTTCGGTACGTCCCTGTTCATCTGGGCCATCCTCATTGGCCTGGTAATGATCTATCTTACCGTAGGTTATAGTGTAGGAGGGCGATTGGCCGACCGCTATCCAAGCCCTTCGGTACTGTACGGCATCACGGGCGTGGCGGGCTTCGCGGTGGGCCTCATACCTCTCATGTCACGCCCGATCCTAAGTTGGTCGCTTGAGGGCTTTTCCAGCTACTCGGTGAACATCTTTCTCGGCTCGTTAGTCGGGGTGATACTGCTCTTTTCGGTGCCGCTCATATTGCTTGGTTTTGTGTCGCCCTTTGCTATCCGCCTGCGCACGATGGGCGTGGCCTCGGCGGGAGGCACTGCTGGCGGCGTGTCCGCGCTCTCCACACTAGGCAGCATCTTGGGCACGTTCATACCAGTGTTTCTGCTCATACCCAGGGTAGGCACCGCCGCCACGCTGTACACGGCGGCTGTAGCCTTGCTGGCCTTCTCGGTACTGGGTCTGTTCAGCGCGTCCAAGCAGCGGTCCGCCCTCGTAATCGGCACGTTGTTAGCTATCGTGCTGGCGCTGGCCCTCTTCGCGCCCAGGGGCCTCATCAAGCCCCCGGCGATGGGCAAACTGCTCTACGAGAAAGAGTCGGCCTACAACTACATACAGGTCGTGCAAACCGATAAGCAGGTGTCGCTGATGCTCAACGAGGGCCACGCGATCCATTCGATATACAACCCTGACAGAGTACTAACGGGCGGGCCGTGGGATTACTGGTTGATCGCGCCCTATTTCGGCAAAGATTTCAAGCCCTCGGATATGAAGAACATGGCGATGATAGGCTCCGCCGCCGGGACAGCCGCCCACGAGTTCACAGCCACCTATGGCCCTCTGCCTGTAGACGGCGTGGAGATAGATCCCGAAATAGTGGATGTGGGCAACCGCTACTTCGATCTCGCCGACCTCAAGAACGTCACCACGCACGTACAAGACGGGCGCACCTACTTGCAGACCGAGGGTAAGAACAAACAGTGGACGGTAGTAGGCATAGACGCCTACCGCCAGCCTTACATCCCGTTCCACCTGACTACCAAAGAATTCTTCCAGGAAGTGCGCGCCCACCTCACGCCCGATGGCGCTGTGATGATAAACGCGGGACGCACCCCTACCGACACCCGCCTGGTGGAAGCGCTTGCTCAGACGATGCTGCTGGTGTACCCTAACGTCTACGTGATTGACGTGCCGACGATGTACAACAGCATGGTGGTTGGGACTAATGGCCCAAGCAAGCTATCTAATTTCGCGGAGAATGCGGACCGCGTTGGTCGGGAGTCGGGAATCGGGAGTCGGGAGTCGGGAACAGCTTCTGATATATCGCTTCTTAAGCAAGTGTTTGAAACCAGCCTGCAAAAAGGCAACGTCCGCGAAGTCAAACCCAAACAGGGAGCCGTAGTCTTCACCGACGACAAAGCCCCCGTAGAGGAAGTGATAGACCAGATTATACTTGGGGTTGTGAATGAGGAGGGGAAGTGAACGTCAAACTAAAGCTCACGGCGCGGACTGCGCATTCGGAAGAGGTGGCGATCTTTGATGGGGATACTAAGGACGAGGCGGGGAACGCGGTCAATATTGGCAAGCTGGACGTGCATTTCGTGGACGACCAAGTTGTGGGCACGCTGCTTATCTGGCAGGAGTACGCGACAGGCTTCAACCGCACGCACGGGGCTGGCTCCGATGTGACGATGGACACGCTGATAGATGAGATACTTACCCAGATAAGCGATCCATTGGGCGTGCCCGCCGACTACGGCATCGAGGTCTATTACCCTTCGATAACGAACCACCAATTTGTGAGTAACTACGCCGACGAAGAAGCCGAAGGCGAGGACGAAGAAGCCGAAGGCGAGGACGAAGAAGCCGAGGAATACGACGAAGAGGAAGAAGAACCTAACGATGGAGACAATTTTGCCAGGCAACTCCAATCCCGACCGTAGTCTCGCGACCCCTGTTGCCCTGCCCGTAGAAAACGGCATCTACTGGGTCGGCGCACTAAGCTGCTATCCCGAGTTGCTGCATGGCATCTCCACGCGGGTTTCACCCCTTGGTGACGATTGGAACCTGAGTGCGCGGAGGGGTACGCTTCAGCGCCCGCCAAGTTGGGATAGGGCGATTGCTAACCGCGAAACCCTAGCGCGCCGGCTGGGGATAAGGCTAGACAGGATGGTAGGCTCCCAGCAGGTACACGGCTCTGAAGTGGCGCTGGTCGGCCCCGGTGACGCGGGACGCGGAATGCACCCCAACGTGCCGGGTATACAGGGCGCGGACGCGATGGTTACGGATACCCCAGGACTCTATTTGCTGGCGTTAGCCGCCGATTGCCCGCCCGTCTTCTTCTACGACCCGGTGCGTCGCGCTATCGGCCTGGCGCATTCGGGCTGGAAGGGCACGGTCGCGCGCATAGCCGCCAACGTGGTCGAGGCTATGGTAGACGACTTTGGTTCCGACCCTTCGGACATAATAGCGGCTATCGGCCCCGGCATAGGTCCTTGCTGCTACGCCATCGGCCTCAATGTCATCGAGGCTGCTGAATCGGCCTTCCCTGGCGCATGGAATCCTACCGGACCCTTGCTTGAGACGCGAGACAGCGCAACCTACTTCAACCTGTGGGAAGCCATACGCCGCGCCCTCCTCGATGCCGGGCTGAGGCCGCAGAACGTTACGGTTGAAGATGTCTGTACATCGGACAACCTGGGTACGTTCTATTCGCACAGGGGAGAGGCCGGGCAATGCGGCCTCTTTGGGGCCGTATTAGGCCTACGCGACGCGCAATAGGCGGTTTTTTCTGTAAACAAATCAAAAACCACTTCGTGGTTTTTGATTTGTTTACTAACTTTCTACTATGGGCGAAATCGCGACCAACTTACGGCGAATAAGAGAGAACATAGCCAGCGCCACAGAACGCTCAGGCCGCGACGAAAGCGACGTTACTTTGATAGCCGTCACCAAGACGGTCCCTGTTGAGCGCATCAGGGAGGTCATCGCGGCGGGGGTGACGCACCTGGGCGAGAACAAGGTGCAGGAAGCGGAGATCAAGTTCGTGGGGCGTGGTACGTCAATTGCGGACAAAATGAGCATGGACGGCATCATGCTCCACATGATAGGCAGCTTGCAGCGCAACAAAGTACACGACGCAGCCGCGCTCTTCGATTGGGTGCATTCGGTGGACCGCCCGCAGCTAGTCGCCGCGCTGGATAAAGCCGCCGCAGACGAACGTGGGGGCCAACCACTATCCGTGCTGCTTGAAGTAAATCTGACGGGCGAGCCTACCAAGTCGGGCGTCTCAGCCGAAGAGCTACCTAAGCTGGCTGATATGCTGGCAAGCTGCGAGCATCTGCGTGGCATGGGCTTGATGACTATCGCCCGTCAGGGAGCGAGCCAAGCCGAATTACACGACACATTCGGCAAGCTGCGTCAACTCCTGAGCAGCTTGCGCCACACCCACCCAGGCGACTGGCAGCACCTTAGCATGGGGATGAGTGGCGATTATGAGGTTGCGATAGAAGAGGGCGCGACGATGGTGAGGTTGGGTAGGGCGGTTTTTGAGGAGAGGAAGTGAAAAGTATTGCGTACTGCGTATTGCATAAAGTCCTTATTTGTAATAGCCAAGCTTTGACCTGACAGATACAGGTGTTCTACTACATCGGAATTGTCAGACGTGCAAGTACTTACAGACCTTCCGATGATATAATAAGGTCACTCGATATTGCCTTTCCTTTTATGCTATAGAGCTGAGGTCTTCCATGACTAACCCGCCCTCCGGCACCATCACATTCCTGTTTACCGACATAGAGGGCAGCACCAAACGCTGGGAACAACATCCGGTGCTGATGAACAGCGCGCTTGCCCATCATGATTCTTTATTGCGTCAAGCTATTGAAGCCCAAGGCGGTTATATCTTCAAGACTATGGGTGATGCTTTCTGCGCCGCCTTCTCCACGGCTCCAAACGCTCTCAATGCTGCCTGTGAAGCCCAGCGCGCCTTATATGCTGAAGATGGCGGCGAAATTGGTGCTATCCGCGTGCGCATGGCTCTACATACGGGTAACGTCGTAGAACGAGATGGGGATTATTTTGGGCCTCCAGTCAACCGCGTGGCCCGCCTCCTCTCGACTGGACATGGTGGGCAGACTTTGCTATCGCAGCCCACATTCGAACTGGTGCGCGACAACCTTCCTCCGCACGCAGAGCTACTGGATATGGGAGAGCACCGCCTCAAAGACCTAACGCGCCCTGAACATATTTTCCAACTCGTTGCCCCCGACCTGCCCGCCGACTTCCCACCCCTCAAGACGCTGGACAACCGCCCCAACAACCTGCCTATAGAACGTAGCGATATCATCGGGCGGGAGCGGGAGCTAGACGCCGCTGGTCGCCTGCTGCTACGTGATAACGTTGGGTTGGTCACGCTCACGGGGCCGGGTGGCACGGGCAAGACTCGGTTGGCGCTGCAACTGGCCGCCAATCTGCTGGACCAATTCAAGGACGGGGTGTTCTTCGTGAACCTCGCTCCTATCACTGACGCTTCGCTGTTAGTCCCCACCATCGCCCAGACCCTGGGTGTTAGGGAGAGCGGCAGCCAACTCCCGGTTGATACCCTCAAGGCACACCTACACGATAAGCAGCTATTTCTTGTGCTTGACAACTTCGAACAGATTGTATCTGCTGGCCCCCTTGTAAAAGAGCTACTGGGCGGCGCTCCCCACCTCAAGGTGCTGATCACAAGCCGTGAACCATTACGAGTGCGCGGGGAGCACGAATACCCCGTACCGACCCTGGCTCTGCCCGACCCTAAACATTTACCCGACCTCGCAGCTATGTCGCAATACGAGGCTGTAGCCCTCTTCATCCAGAGAGCGAGCGAAGCCAAACCCGATTTCGCCGTAACCAATCAGAACGCCCCCGCCCTTGCAGAAATATGCACACGCCTGGACGGCCTACCCCTTGCCATAGAGCTAGCAGCAGCCCGTATCAAGCTGCTTCCACCGGAGGCCATGTTGTCGCGCCTACATAACAGAATGAAGATGCTGACAGGAGGGGCGCGAGACCTGCCTGAGCGTCAGCAGACGCTACGCAGCACAATAGCGTGGAGCCATGACATGCTGGACGAGGGAGAGAAACAACTATTCAGGCGGCTTGCGGTATTTTCTGGCGGGCGCACGCTGGAAGCAATAGAGGCTGTGTGTAACGCTAGCGGTGACCTGCAAATGGATGTACTGGATGGTGTAGAGTCGCTGGCAAGCAAGAGCCTATTGCGGCAGGTAGAGGGAGCGGCTGGGGAGCCACGCTTCTGGATGCTGGAAACGATACACGAGTACGCCAGGGAGATGTTGGAGGAGAGCGGGGAAGGAGAAGAATCACGCAAGCAGCATACCAAATACTTTCTTGCACTGGCTGAGGAAGCCGAGCCGCACTTGCGTGGACCAGAACAAGCCAAGTGGTTTAAACAGGTAGAGGACGAGCACGACAATATGCGGACTGCTCTTGGGTGGGCGCTCGAACACGGTGGGACTGAGATAGCATTGAGACTGAGCGGCGCGCTGTTCTGGTTCTGGCTCATACGCGGCTATCTCAGGGAAGGGAGTAGATGGTTAGAATTGTCTCTTGCAGGCGGTGGCTCCCAGCCAACATCTGCGAGAGCTTTAGCACTTCGCGGAGCTGGACTACTGGCTGAGGAACAGGGTGATTATGAGCGAGCAGACACATTGGTTGAGGAGAGTCTGGCTTTATATCGGGAATTGGGAGATAAGCAAGGTCTCGCCAAGGCACTCGGTAATGTGGGTGATATAGCTACGATGTATGGCAACTCCGCAAAGGCGAGAGAAGTCTATAAAGAGAGCCTGCCTCTGCATCGTGAACTGGAAAACATGGATTATGTCGCTAACACGCTGAACAATCTAGGTTGGATAGCTTTTGAGCAAGGTGATTTTGAGCAGGCGAGGACATCGTGTGAAGAGAGCCTAGCTCTGTCCAGAATAGTTGGTAACATGCGGGTAACAGCAGAGGTTCTCGATACATTAGGACAGGTAGCGTTAGCTCAGCAAGATTACGAGCAAGCCAACCTCTTTGCTAAAGAGAGTCTATTGATATGCAAAGAGATTGGAAGTAAGAGAGGAGTAGCTCAGGCTCTAGAACTCCTTGCTGAGATAGCCGGGGGACAGAAGCAATCGTTGCTAGCAGCGCGGTTGTTTGGCGCAGGAGATGCCTTATATGTCTCTCTTGATGCACATCGTCATAACGCTACGCAAGGTTACTATGAGCGTTATCTTACCGATGCCCGCGCACAACTAGACGAAGCGACCTGGCAAGCAGCCTGGGCACAAGGTCGCGCCATGAGCATGGAGCAGGCTGTCGAGTACGCCTTGGAGCAGAGTTAGCACTCATAATTGTCAGGCAAGTCCTACATTTAGAAATGTCTGTAAGGTCAAATCCTGGCTATCACACTTTACGCAATACGCAGTACGCAATAGACTATGTTTTGCCTTATCAACGAATTACTAACCGAAGTGGACAACTTCCTAGACCGCCTATCAAAAAACACCACCGAAGCCGGATACCAACTCTATCTGGTCGGCGGCAGCGTGCGCGATGCCATCATGGGCCGCCCTACCCACGACATTGACCTCACCACCGACGCTCCAACCTTGGCTATCAAGACCCTGCTCGAAACCTCCGGCGTTGACAGTTTGTATACGCTTGGCGAGAAGTTCGGGACGATTGGGGCTATCGTGGGCGACACCACAGTGGAAGTAACCACCTTCCGCTCCCAGGAGGACATACCTCCCGAAGGCGGCCCACTCGCGGCGCTCTTCACCGACCTGGCGCACCGCGATTTCACCATCAACGCAATGGCCCGCGACCTGCGGACGGGCGAATTGCACGACCCTCATGAGGGCCAACTGGATATTCAGCACCACCTCATGCGCGCTGTCGGCGACCCTCACGAGCGGTTTCAGGAAGACCCACTGCGGATGCTGCGGGCGGTACGTATGGGAGTCGAACTGGGCTTCTTCATAGACCGCGCTACAGGCGAGGCTATCCGCGATCTCGCCTACACGCTGGACAACGTTGCCCGCGAGAGGGTAGGGGCCGAGTTGGAACGGATGCTGGTAACGGAGAGGCCGAGCGAATCTATAAATCTGCTGGATAGCCTGGGCCTGCTCGCCTTCACCATACCCGAAATACTCCAGATGCACGAGATGGAGCGCGGGCCGCTGCATTACAAAGAGGTCTACCCGCACACCCTCAAAGTGCTGGACCGCGTGCCGCCCGACCTGGTTTTGAGGTGGGCCGCCCTTCTGCACGACATCGCAAAGCCCGCGACTTACGGCATCACCGACGGCGAAGTACACTTCTTCGGTCACGACCAGCTTGGGGCGCGCATGGCCCGCCAAATCCTCACCCGCCTGCGCGAACCTGCCGACGTGGTCGAGTCTGTTACGCAACTGGTGGCAGAGCACCTACGCATAGGCGTGTACGACCCGTCCTGGACCGACGGAGCCGTCCGCCGCTTCCTCCGAGAGACCGCGCCGATCACCGAGCGCCTCTTCGCACTGTCTCGCGCCGATATAACCTCGCAACGTCCCCAGAGGGTAGCCGCCGCCCTCGCCCGCGTTGACGCTCTCTACGAGCGTTGCGAGCAGATAAAGGCCGAAGGCGAAGTCGAAAAGCTTTCCAGTCCGCTCAACGGCGATGAGCTAATGGCGATCTTCGGCGGCAGACCCGGCCCCTGGATAGGGCGGGTCAAAGACTATCTGCTCGACCTGGTGATTGACGGCACGCTCGGCAAGGAAGACAAAGAGGCAGCGGAGAGGCTTGCAAGGGGGTTTCTAGAGCAAAATCCGATTGCGAGTTAGGCTCAGGCTTCTAATTGACCGTGCTCATAGAGCCAGCGAACGAAGCATAGCCGCTTATATTCCGAAGTCCAATCATTCAACTCCCCGCGCAAGAATCTATCGTGAGCCTCAACTAACCTTGCCGCTTCTTGAGCGTTGAATTCCGCCAGGATATCGGCGTTTTCATGCTGCATGAAAGCTGTTGCACCCGCCGTATTGTAGTCCTGTGATTCATACATATCAAACATTGCTTCTGCACCCTTTCTGTTGAGTTTCAAATTTGCCTTGCGAACCAGCCCCGGACGGCATTCCACGCATTGATGCTTTCGCGGCCTCGGTTGCCAGCACGCCATTGTGCATGGTAGTCCGAGATCAAATGCTAAAGAAAGATGGCCCTCACGCCGTTGTGAGCGGGGTATTGCTGGCTTAGACTAAGTTCCATCCTATACCTGTACTTGTACCTGTATTTGAATACGTAGACGTGTAACAATTTGTCGGTTCATTACTGATTCTAGCCGAGCGTGGCAGAATTCGCAGCCAAGAGCTTTACAGATTTGGTGTAAATTTTCTTACGTGAAACGCTTCATTTACATCCAGCATCCCGTCTCAGGATGAAGTCAGGGTTTATTCAAAGTCCGAAGCTTGGGCCATTCGACGAAGGACGATAGACGATAGACGATGGACGATGGACGATGGACGATAGAGCAGGCATCGTCTATCGTCTATCGTCTATCGTCTATCGTCTATCGTCCTTCGTCCATCCCAGATTCTGTTAGCTTTCGTTACCCGATGCTGCTATGGTATAATAACCAGCACCCCAAAAGAGGAGAACACGCGCATTGAGAGAGCTATTGGGCCGCCGCAGGGGGTTTTCCCTGGGGCCGGACAACAAAAAACGAGACTTTCCAGAAGACCTCTGGACCAAGTGTCCCAAATGCAACGAGCTTCTCTATACGCGCGAGCTTGAAGACAACCTCAAGGTGTGCCAGAAGTGCGGCTATCACTTTCGCCTGTCGTCCGCCGAACGCATCGAATCTTTGTTCGACCCTGACAGCTTTGAGGAGCACGGCCAGGACATTCTACCCGTAGACGCGATTTCCTTCGTTTCGCTGGAAGAACGCTACTCTGAGAAACTCGTCCAGGTCCACGAAAAGACCGGCCTGAACGAGGCTCTGGTTTATGGCTTTGGCACAATCGAAGACGCGCCCGCCGTAGTCGCCGTGACCGATTTCCGGTTTATAGGTGGCAGTATGGGTTCAGTTTACGGCGAAAAGATCAAGCGCGCCGCAGAACTGGCTATCAAAGAAAAAAGAGGGCTGGTGACTATCTCGTCGGGTGGCGGCGCTCGTATGCAAGAGGGCGTATACTCGCTCATGCAGATGGCGAAGACCACAGCAGCCTTAGCCGACCTCGCGGAGGCTAAACTGCCACACCTCTCCGTGCTGACCGACCCCTGTATGGGCGGCATCACCGCTTCCTACGCTACCTCGGCGGACGTAGTGATGGGCGAACCGGGCGCGCTGATAGGCTTCGCAGGTCCGCGCGTGATAGAGCAGACGATGAAGCAGAAACTACCGCCCGGCTTCCAGACCGCCGAGTTTCTCATGCAGCACGGCATGTTGGACATGGTAACACCACGGCGCGAATTGAGAGCTACCATCAGCAAACTCTTGAAGATTTATATCGGAGCGCCCGCGTAGCGACCAACATACTGTTATGATGACTGAAGCAGGGTACAATCTGAACGGCAAGGTTCCTCCCGCCCACGAGCAGGCGCTGCCTTACCCCGACGTGGCCCCGGATGGCGCTACCGACGCCACCCAACCGGAGACGCCCCCCACTGGGCCTGGGCTGCCTCCCTGGGAGCGCGTCAAACTGGCCCGCCACTCCGAGCGCCCGCACACTCTCGAATACATCCAACGCCTGTGCAGCGATTTCGTTGAACTGCACGGCGACCGGCTCTTTGGGGACGACGCCGCCATAGTGGGCGGGTTGGCGCTCTTTGATGGGCAGCCCGTTATGGTCATAGGCCACCAGAAGGGGCATTCCACTAAGGAGAACATAGCTCGCAATTTTGCCCAGGCCTACCCGGAAGGTTTCCGCAAAGCGCAACGCCTCATGGACCACGCCGCTCGCTTCGGCTTCCCTATACTGACCTTTATAGACACTCCCGGCGCGAACCCCGGAATGCAGGCCGAAGAACGCGGCATTGGACAGGCTATCGCCGCCAACCTCATGACCATGCTGACGATAGAGACGCCGATTATCGCCACAGTAATAGGCGAGGGAGGTAGCGGCGGTGCGCTGGCGATAGGCGTAGGGGACCGCATTCTGATGCTCGAAAACTCCATCTACTCGGTAGCCAGCCCCGAAGCCAGCGCCGCCATACTCTGGCACGATGCGGGGCAGGCCTCCGCAGCCGCCGAAGCCATGCGCATCACGGCCCTCGACCTCTTATCCTTTGGCATAATAGATGAGATAGTGCCCGAACCGGAAGGCGGCGCGCATACCGACCCTATGGCGACAATAGACGCTGTTCAAGAAGTTATTGCCCGCAACCTCGCTGAACTAAGAGCGGGTTACGACGTACACACCAAGCGTGGAGCACGCAAACTCCTCGAAGACCGCCATCTGAAGTATGAGCGCATGGGGAAGTTCCGCGAAGCCTCCTCAAAATAGTTCGTCTTAGACCTAATAAAGCTTCCGAAAAAGCAGCAAAGCCACCTCCGATGTCATGGCGGCATGGCAAGCACATCTAAATTGCTAGAAGTTCAACACTTTATACCTGATTAAGGATTTTTTTTTTATGTTCAGGTATTTCCCCTCTTGTATTGGTGTATCTAATAGCGTATAATACGCCCACCAAGGAAACCCCGAGAAGATCCGCGAAACTTAGGAGGTGTAGTGATGAAGGGTCTTAGATATGCTGTATTCGCCTTATTTATTGTAGCTGGATTAGGTTTGCTGTGGTTGTCGCTTTCTATGCGTCCATCTCCAAATGATGCTGTGGCTACAACCAAAGCAACCACATCTGGCAAGTTACTTGTCACAACTACCACTGCCACCGTAGACACCACATCT